>NZ_JAUBTV010000109.1:0-20501 GCF_036705145.1 Microcoleus sp. B5-D4
CACGCTTTGTCTCGGATGATTCACTTTTACCCCCTCAATCCGCGTATGTGCCAGTTGGGGGTGCGGAATGTGGGTTAAAAGCTTCATAAAGCGGTTTGCTTTGACTGAGCTTGCTCCAAAATTTTACTACTTCCGGCTGCACTGTTTCGTGAGCCGATCGCAGTTCCGGGCTATTTTTCACACCCATCAAATGTCCGACAATGCTCCAGCTCCAATTTAAACGCTCTCCGAGTCGCTGCAATGGTTCTACTAAGCCGCTCCAAGTCGGTTCTACAGAGGCTTCTAAGTCAGCTAGCGAGGCTTCTAGTTCGGTCAGCAGTTGGGTAACAGCGGGGACTACGTGTTCTGGTTTGATCGCGTCAAATGGAGGCAATCCTTGACCGATTAGTAACGGGTTATCAGCAATAGTTACGGTTGCAGTCATTTAATTTTCTTGTAACAGGTTGAAAATAGGTGAACTAGACAGATTAGCTTTTAATCTTTTAACACAGTTGTCGAAAAAGTAGGACTCGATCGGGCGTGAGTCGGAGAGTCGGAGAGTGTCGAGCGTGTCCGAGGGGAAAAGTATTCCTTCTGACTGATGACTAATGACTGCTGACTGTTGACTGTTGACTGTTGACTGTTGACTGCTGACTAATGACTGTTGACTGATGACTGCTGACTGCTGACTAATGACTATTGACTAATGACTGCTGACTAATGACTGATGACTAATGACTGCTGACTAATGACTAATGACGGGTCTCTTGTGTGTGCTGCAACTCCTTGACAACTGAGATTAAGCGCTTGAGGTGAGGTTTGACAACTTCTTGCTGCTCGTGTTCCAAACGGTGGATTTGAGCTTGGACAATAGACAAATCCGCAGTCGATTGGTGTGCGGGAGCTTGCAGTTGGCTTTGCAAATTGGCCATGACTTTTTGGATTTCCAAAAATCTAGTATTTACTACTTCCCAGTCGTCTCGGCTGATAGAAGTTTCTGCCAAGCCTTGCGTGGCGCTTTGCAGTTGCTCTATAGCCTGTTCCACAGCTTGGAGATTCGCCCGTTGGCCAACCGATAAATCTTGCACTTGTTCGCTCACCTGCTGGCGGACATCGAGCACAGCAGACGCCACGATTTCTTGCAAAGAAGCTACCGACTCTCCTAAACTCAGCAACTGCCTCTGGATGTCTATCGACTCCTCAACAGCCTCATGCCTAGGCAGTGCGGCCATTTGCTGGCGCAGCGCTGCAATATCTGCAGACAACTGCCTGCGTAATTTAACAATTACCGTCACCGCCGTTTTTTCGACTTTATTGACAGACTTTTGGACTTGGGCCATTTCCGAATTTTGATGCACCCGCACTTGCTGCTCGAACCGATACCGGTTAGCAACATTCAGCGACAAAGCCAAGGTTAGGGGAGCAACCCCGTAAAAAGCTTGACCCGACACTGCCACCGCCAGGGAACCCACACCAGAGGCCGCCAGAGAGGCGTACTCTGCCAGCTCCAGCCAGTGCCTTTGAGGAAAACTTGGTGTCAAGTGGTTTGCAACAGAGGGTTTTGGCTTCCGCACGGCTCTTTGGGTCATAGTATTTGCTCGTTGTGGGTAAGGTTGCGAGACTGGGTGGAGCATCGATTTCTATCCTTTTTCAGTTATATGTTTTAGATTATTTCTTGGCACTCTTCTATTTTTACCTTTGTGAGTAAGTTAAGGATGACTGCCATATTATTATGTATTTGGGAGCCTGTGGCGATCGCGCCCAATTCCGGCTGTTAAAAGGTTCGCCCCAACGCGCCCTCTATTTTACAGGAGTTAGCGCCATCGGGTTCGGGCGATCGACAATAGCTGTCCGGGCTAACCGAACAATGCCTAAGACGATTTTAGATTTTAGATTTTAGATTAAAAGTTAAAAAATGCGACCTACTGAGGGCGATCGTCGTTTGGAGCGTGTCGGGAGTTGCCTTTTTGTTCGCGCATTGGTATAATTTACTCTTTCTCAATTGCCCCTCTCAAATTTACAGCAAAAATTGACCAATGAACTCAGAAAGACCCGGAATTGGCGATCGGCTAAAATCTATTTTCAGTATCGCCATCTTTATCATTCTCGTACTAGGAGTAGGCTTTTTAAGCGTTAATTTTATTTCAGCTCTCTATGCAAAATTTTCTTAAAATTAGTCTTGGACGCATGGGGTTCAGAAACCGGGTTTTTTGCGAGAATATTTTGTCGCAGCCACAGATTCCATGAAAAACCCGGTTTCTTTGGCTTTGATGCGTAAGTCCTGAAAATGACTGATGAGTAACGTTCTTTTTTTAGATTTCCCATTTCGCCGAAGTTGGCGGGAATGTGGAATATTGTGTTTTTTTCAAAATTTATTATAATTTCAACTGTAAAGATTGTGGTCGGGGTCTAGCCAGACAATATAAAAAACATTTTCACTAAAAAAGCCATGCACTCTGCCGTATTCATTAGCAGATATTTGAAACTGGTAGGGGATATTGATTAGGATATCTTCATTGGGAATCCCAAAGCCATTAGGTTCAGTAGTATTTTTCCAAACTATGCCATGACAGCGCAGACTTTTACTTTGATTATTGATAATTTCTTGAGCGTTCAATTGTGACAAATCGCGCAGCCTTCTCAGTAAAGACGCTAGATACTTAGCATCTCTACCGCTAATTGAAAACTTATCTTTATCATCCTGATAATACCTGAAAGAAAAACTAACTCCTTCCGGTATTTTTACATCGAGACGATTGATGCTAGATAAAGATTCCTGGCGGCGTATATCTGCTTTCTTAATTTTCTTCGATGACACGGCTTTTGTAAAATTCTCTCATTGATTCCTTCGTAATAATAGCATGAGAAGGTTCATCTTTTGGCAAATCACCTCTAGCATTAATCCAAGGGTCTTCGCGGCGCACCATCAATTCTAACTCATAGGCATCGCAAAAGAAATATTCGTCGGATAACTCGTCTAAAAACTCTTGTACTTCTTCGGGAAATTCGGGTTTTTCGACTTCTTTCAGAATTGGCTTCCAGTCAAATTGTTCTTTGTATTCATAAAATAAAGCCGGGATAGTTGGCCCGTGCACCCAAGCTTCAAAATCTTCATCAAAAAGCGGTGTATCTTCAAAGGCTAAATACCATGCTTGGGCGTAGTACAATAGTTTTTGTAGCTTGTGGTTGCTGAGATAGGAGCCTACATCATTCGCGAACCAGATGTAGTAATCAGCTAGTTTTGAGGCTGTTGTGACTGTAGTTATTGTGGTCATATAACTCGACTAAATAAGTTTTGTATTCTATGATAGCACAGTCACCACTCTTTATGATGGGGCGGTTGAAACCGCTTCTTGTCAAACAAAGTCTGCCTCTGCAGACTAAGAAATAAAGGAGGTATTTAAGCCGGATTGGGTATAACTGAAATCTTACCCTCTGTCAAAAATTTGTAGGGGCGGGTTCACCAACAATAATTGCCTAAAACCCACAATCTCGCACCATTCTCAAGAACGGGCTCTCCGGCCCGTTCCACAAAAGATGAATTTTCTTGTGGAACAGGCATCTTGCCTGTTCCTAAAAGATTTATCGAGAATGGTGCAAGATGTTAGTTACAACCCTTTGATATATTGCTTCAGTACAGTTGACAAAGTGTAAAGACTTGCTTCTTTTTCGATCAAGCAGCGCCGCGATAGAGATTGCAATGCGTTTAGCAAATCGGATGATGATATTTGTCCGTTTTGTAGCAATTTGGCGAAGTTTACTGGCTGGTTTTCTGTCGCCAACAATGACATCACTTGTTTTTCTAGTTCGGAAGTGCGATCGTACTGCTGTTGTAAAACATCTTTCAAATCTTCGGGTAACAATATGGTATCATCTATTAATAACTCACTCGCGCCGATTCCCAACTCTTGAATCAAAGTCGCCACGCTTTTTAACCAGAAGGGGTTGCCTTGGTAGCGGTGAATGAGTGCTTCGCAGTTATCGATTTCTACTAATCCTTTATCTCTGAGAATTTCTCCTGCGGCTACGGTGTCTAAGCCAGTGAGTTGTAAGGTATGAATGGGAGTATTTTCGCTGGTGAGTTGAGGAACTTCTTTCGGCGGTTCCCAACCGACTAGCAGCAAGCAACTTTGATGGGATAATTTTTCTATTTGTTTGAATAGGGAGCGATATTCTTCGTATTTTGGTTTATATTTTCCTGCCAATTCGCCACTACAGAAAAGGTTGTGAATGTCATCTAAGACTACTAAACAGCGATGGTTTTGTAAATATTTAATCAGCGGTAAGGGTTTCTGGTTTGTTGGGGATGAATCTTGTTTTTCTGACTGGGAAAAAAGCTGTATTAGGTTAGATTGAAATTTATCGATGGTGGGAAATTCGTCTAGTGTGTACCAAGCTGCGTATTCAAACTCGTCTTTGATTTGTTGTACGAGTTGTACTGCTAGGGATGTTTTGCCGATTCCGCTGATACCGGTGAGGGTGATGAGGCGGCAGTTTTGTTGTAGAATCCAGGTTGTGAGGGTTTGGAGTTGAGGGGTGCGATCGTAAAAAGCACCCAACTCCGGCATCTCGCTTAAATCTTGATGTAAAGTTTTGGTTGGTTTTGCGTTAGCTGTTTCCTGATTTGGTGAGTGGGAGTTTGGGATATCTGGCGGGTCTCTGTTTTCTCCACAAAAATTAACGAAGCCTATTTGCACAGAGTCTTGTGCATAATGTGAAACTATCGAGACTTGCAACCTCTCCATTGCCGATCGAACATTCGTTTTATTAACATCTTCTCCCAACTCTTCTGAAAGTATCTGCCATAATTGCGATCCGACTTGCCGAACGCTACTTTCAGAACAGTCAAAGTCTTTGGCTATGTGCTTGTATGTCTCGCGTTGTAGAGTGCCTTGGAGTATCGCTGCTTGTAAATCGTCAAGGTGCTTACCAGTTTTGGCAAATACTATCCCATCAGCCAGCTTTAACATTTCTTTAAGATTCATCGGTTCAAGAAAATTGAAATAGTTTATGTATTATCGATCACATTTTACTACTTTTTAGTACATTTTTGTACAAAAATGTACTAAAAAGCAGTAAAAACAGTGAAATAAGAGTAAAGATTCAGGCAAAATAGAACATTTTTTTATTAAAAAATTTAGGATTTATAAGAGCTATAGGAGAAGTATCAAATAGTAGATTTAAGGATTTTAGAAATGCAGTATGCGAACATTGGAAAGCGCTCCTTGGCTTTTTTCCTTGACTTGATTATCTGGTTGGTCTTAACCTCAATCATCTATGGATTAGTAACCGGATTTTTTCCAGCTCTATTTCCAGCGCTATTTAAAGACATTACGACTACCTCTACAGGAGCTAGCGATCAACTATTTTGGTTGATATTTATTATTGTGGGTTGGCCTTACCACTCGATAAATCATAGTTCTCCTAGACAAGCAACACTCGGTAAAAGAGCTTTTGGAATTATTGTATCTGACCTAAATGAAAATCAAATTTCATTTGGCCGAGCAACCGGAAGGTATTTCTGTTTTGTGTTATTCACTGTATTAGTTTTAGTTGACTTTCTTTCAGTTCCTTTCACTGATAATAATCAGGCACTTCATGATTTGATTACTAGAACAGTAGTTATTGAAAAATAACGGTTTCCAAGGCGCTATTTCTTTTTTCAGACGATCTAGAGCCTAAAATGAAAGATCGATCGCCCTGACTATTTTTTCAACCCGGAGCGATCGCCCTTTCTTTCTTCTGATGAGGAATATCCTAAAATGAAAGAGCGATCGCCCTTTCTTGTTTCAGATGACCGATCGCCTAAAATGAAAGATCGATCGCCCTTCACACCAAATACCCAACACTGCGATGATTCTACCAAGATCGATCGTCCTTTCTATCAACTCCTGAAAACTTGCACTTTTTCCTCTATATCCAATCCCCCTTCGCCTAAAGCATCAGCCGAAGAATGACGAGCGATAAACTCATCTAACAGCTCAAAAAACCGATCGAGTGCTTTGCTTTCATCCTCCGAATAAAACAGAATGACGTTAGCCCAAGATTGGCTAGTCTGCACGTTGAATCTTTTTCGTATCCACTCAGGAAACTGCATAAAATCGCTATCTTGTTTCGTTGGCTGTTCTCCTAACTCATATTTAGCAATGCTGTAACCCGATAAAAAAGCCTGAAGACAAATAATTGAATGTCGTCCCAAGTACATTGAAGGAGCTTTCTTAATTTTCTCAATCAGCGTATATAAATCGTGCATTTTTCACCTCATTTTTTTGAAAATAACTGTAAGTTTTGCTGCTCAAAATTCCTCTTCTATAATCTTAAAACTTCCCATACCCAGTTCCAGAGTAGGTGATGTTAAATTTTGTAGCCATTCCTGCCGATTCACGCCACTACAATCTATATTATCAAACACAATTTCCTGTTCGTCGATTGTAATTGATATCCCTTGATGGTAGCCATTAGTAGCAATTTGCTGCTGTCGTCGTAAATCATAAATCACTGACCAAGGTAGGTCTTGCCTTTCTAAATCCAGTTTAATCTGCTTACCATTTAGGTTTCTGATGGTCAAGAACTCTTTGATAGCCTGACTGCATTCAACACATTGAAAGACCCCATAGCGACTGGCAATTTTAGCGATATCTTCTCGAATTTCATCTAAACTACTCGGATCTAAACTCAAAGTGTAAAGTTTACCTCCTATATTTAGGTACAAGTATATCTCAAAATCATTGCCATTGAGCGGGCAGATTGCGTAGCGTGCGATCGCGCTCTTGCAAGGCTTGTCCAAGGGATCGCGAGATCCCTTCACACCAAATACCCAACACTGCGATGATTCTACCAAGTGCGATCGCCCATCAAAACTAATAGCGATCGCCGTTACAATCAAAGTATCAATCCTCGTGAGATGCCGCGATGACCCTCAAAGAACTCCTCATCCAAGAAATCGATAGCACCCCTGACGAACTGCTTGCGGATCTTCTCAGTTTGGTACGATCGCTAAAATCCACTCCAAACCCCCAACTTAATACCTACGAACAACTGCTAGAGCGTATCGACTACCTCGAAGCTATCATCGGCATCCGCAAAGGACTTGAAAGCTTCGATCGAGGTGAAGGTATTCCAGCCGAGAGAGCTATGACAGCGCTACAGCAGCAGTTCAACATCCCCCCTCGTCTATGAGTTATCAAGTCCTAATCCAACCACCCGCCTTTCAAGAAATTGAAAACGCCTACCGTTGGATGTGCGATTATCTGAGTGCTGATGCCGCAAATCAGTGGTACTACGACCTCCAAGATGTGATCGCATCCCTGGAACAGTTTCCTTACCGTTGCTCAGTTGCACCCGAAGCTGCCATCATTGGTAGGGAAATTCGACAACTGTGGGTTGGTAAAGGAAGAACCTATCGAATTCTGTTTGTGGTGGAGGGCGATACCGTCGCAATAATACACGTTCGTCACCGCCGTCAAGCCCCTCTAGGTACTGAACCGCCAGAGTAATCGCATGAAATAGTCAATCAAGGGCGAGCGCATAAAATGAAAGTGCGATCGCCCCTCACACCAAATACCAAACACTGCGATGATTCTACCGAGATCGATCGCCCCTCCCACCAAATACCAAATCGATGTCTGCGGTGCAATCAAGGTAAAACTCATGATTAATCTTTCAAAAATTAACACGAGCAACTGACTGCTGACTAACTAATGTAAAAACTTGCGAACTTGATATTCGCGACTTTCGGCGATCGCAATTTGCAAATCGCCCATTTGGCTATCCAACTCATCTATTATGCTTTGCGGAACCGACTTCCACTTCTCCCTAGTTTCCCAGCGAATCAACATCACCACCTCATTTTCCACCGCATCCACCCAAACTTCTTTGCCCAAAAAACCGTCCCAACTTTTTAGTCCTGCCGTCCAAACTTCCTGATCTCGCTGAATAAACTGCTCCCACTTTTCTTGAGGTACTTTAAATTTTAGCCACTCAATTACCATCTTATTTCCTATTTGTCAATAGCTAATTAATCGTTACCGATCGCAATTTTAATTATCAACTCCGTTCCCTCTCCCGGACGCGAAACACAGTGCAACTTACCGCCGTGCTTTTCTACTACTAAATGCTGGGATATTGCTAGACCCAAACCAGTGCTCGTGTCTGGACATTTAGTGGTAAACAAAGGGTCAAAGATGCAGTCGAGGACTTCTTCAGTCATGCCAGGGCCGTTGTCACTAATGGCGATCGCAACTTCGTTTTCCCCTACCACGGAGGTGCGAATCCGAATTTCGGGATTGAATATTTCAGAGCTCGACCGGGCTGAAGCCAAGTAAGACTGATTTTGAATCTTACCATACTTTTCGGCATTTCTCCCCCCTTCTTCCAAAGCGTCGATCGCATTTGTCAACAAGTGCATGAACACTTGGTTTAAGTGCCCCGGATAGCAGTGAACTCGCGGCAAATCTCCGTACTCTTTAACTAGAGAAATCCCCGGCCGTCCCCCTTTAGCTTGCAGGCGATTTTGCAAGATCAGCAAAGTGCTGTCCAAACCTTCGTGGATATCAGCAGGCTTCATTTGGGCTTCGTCGGTACGCGAGAACAAGCGGAGCGATCGCACGACATCGCGAATCCTTTCCGAACCGACTTTCATGGAATTTAGCAGTTTGGGCAAGTCTTTTTTGATGAAGTCTAAGTCTAATTCTTCTATCAAATCTTGAATTTCCCGCACGGGATGGGGATAATACTTTTGGTAAAGGTCGATCGTTCGCAGCAGTTCTTGAATGTAGCCAGTGGCGTGGCTGACATTGCCAGAAATAAAACTAACTGGATTGTTGATTTCGTGCGCTATTCCTGCTACTAACTGCCCCAGAGATGACATCTTTTCTGTTTGAATCAGTTGAGTTTGAGTTTGCTGCAAAATTAACAGCGTCTGCTCTAATTTAGACGCTTGTTGTCGCAGGCGTTCTTCTGATTCTTGCAAAGCTAAAAGAGACTGTTTGCTTTCTGTAATATCCAATCCCACAAATACCGCCGCCGTATTGTTATGGTATTTTTGAGCTACTATTAGATAAGTTTTATTTTCTCCTCTGATGCTCGCTGTTACTTCTTGAGATGTCTTCTTTTTATGGTTGGCAAAGAAATCGTATACTAAATCGTTAAATGTGGGACTTGTATCTAAAAAACCTACTTTTTGACCGATAAATAGTTCGGACGGCATTTTATAAGCGCTAGCTAAATGTCGGTTTACTCCCAAGTAGCGCAAATCGGAACTTACCCAAGAAACTAATCCGGGCACGGCGTCTAAAACGGCTTGAAGTTGCTCTTTTGCCTGTACGAGCGCTGATTCTGCTGCGAGGCGAGCAGAAATGTCGCGGGCGATCGCGCAGCGGTATTCGCAGCCGCCGTATACTAAATAATTGACTTTAACTTCGACGGAAAAACTGGCGCCGTCTTTGGTTTTGTAACTGGTTTCAAAAGTGAGGTTGGTTTGCTGCTTGAGTTGAGCCCAGTGTTCTCGCCAATCCGATGCTGGCAAATGCGAATCGATGTCGCTAACTCTCATGTTTAGCAGTTCCGATTCCGAGTAGCCGAAAAGATGGCAAGCGGCTTTGTTCGCGTAGCAAATTTGACCGTCGGAGGTACTAAAAAAGATTGTATCAGCAGCATTTTCGAGGGCAATTTGAGTTAGTTGTGGTATTGTTTCTAACTGCTTTCTTTTAACCTCGGACTGAAATTTATTATAGCAATTGGTTTGAGCGGGAGCCTCAGCTATCTTAGATGCAAACAAAATCAAACCGCCGATCGCACCTTCGCTATTTTTCCAAGGCTGAAATACCCATCTTACCGACTCGCTGACACAGCCGCTTGCGATTTCTCCTGATACAGAGGCGATCGATCGCCCTGCCACAAACTCGCTGTATTCCAAAACTCCCGTCAAACAAGCCTGGGAATTTTGCTCCCAATATTCCGGGAGATTGGGGAACAGTTCCCAATGAGATCGGCCGATCGCCTCGCCGTCGCCCAACCCGCAATCTGTTTCCCAGCGACGGGAAACCGACAGATAGCGCATTTCACAATCTACCATTGCCACGGCTTCGGCGGAGCGCTCCACAAACCGCCGAAATCGCTCTTTACTCTCCGACACTGCTGCCTCTGCGGGTTGTTGGGCGATAGGGACATTCCCGTCAACGTACCTTCCCAGTCCCTGACTTTTTTGCTGAACTGGCTTAGTTTGCACGGTTTGGGATTTCCTCCATAGCTGTCAAGTTTGAAAAACTCTGTTTGAGACCAAAAATGCTGTTTTCCCCTGATTTGCTCTCTCGGACAATACCCTTAGAGGGTATCACCCATCATTGATATCATTTTTGATGGGGATATGTCTATAGGCATTGCTATCAACTTAAGGCTAAAGGTAGTGCCCGCCTGCTGTTTGACCATTAGGCATATATCACGCCGGCGCCCCCGGAATAGTCGGAGGGGACTGGAGCGATCTCTTGTCTGCCCCGACTATTCCGGGGCGTAAGAGGGGAACGAGACTCGGCCAAAACGAGAGAGACAAAGGGTTTTAGGCGATTGTTGACACAAATGATCTATAGGTACTCAAGAAATTTTCCCCCACACTGTGAGAGTCAGAAAATTTCCTGATGATTGTTCGGTATTTTATACAAGTTCCCAAAAGAATGCAACTGTAGGCCCGCCATCCAAACCATGAGCTTCCTCAGTCATTCCCAATTCTTTAAGTAAAAATCCCACATCGAACATAGTATTAGATCCTGTAGCCAGTGCGATCGCCAGATAGCTTGAGAATGCAAGAGAGCGCTCAAACAAATTTGTGCGTAAATTCACTGGTAAAATCCACTCTCCCTTTCCGTAACATTGCAGGATCTAATCTTTCAGTGGTGTTGCAAGTCATCAACACCACGAGTTTTTGCTGAAATTGAATGCCGTGTTCGTCAATGACGCTTTGATACAAAGTTCCATCCAGCAAACTCAAAATATGTTCAGTTTTGTTAGTGCGTTGGGCCTCTGCAGTCGATCGATCTTGAGCCAAATTATCAGCCTCATTGATAATAATACAAATCCGCTCTAAATAACTCGGAGGCACAAAATTTTCCACAGCATCGTGGTCTAAGATAAAAATCACATAACCCAGCGGCACTAAAATTTCCTTTGCTACCGCTTGCGTCCAAGCAGTTTTGCCCGTCCCCGGTTCGCCACTTACCAAAACAGCCAACTGATTTTGATCTAGAATTGCCTGCTGAACTGTATCGGTAAAACTTTGAACCTCCGCAGAAAACGTGCGAATTGGGAACTGGCTGTGAACCTGTCCGACGCGGCTTTTGTACCCGCCCAGAATCACCGCTAAATTATAAGTTGCCTTGCTAACGAGCGGCGCAATATCTTGGCAAATTAGAGTGTAGCAGCGTCTTCCCCTGTCGTAGCTGTCAATTTGCAGCCAGCAGCCGAATCGGGCCCAAGAAGCATAAACAGTACCCAAAACTTCTAAGCGTTCCCAGCTAACAAATCGCTCCGGGGGATAAGAAAAATGTCGCTCCATAAAAGACTGAGTAATTGCATCCGGTTTCCCTAGCAAATCCAGAACTTTGAAAACAGTAATCTCTTGGAGTTTGTTGAGAACGTAGTCGATGGGAATGCTAGCGCGGCTGACCAATTGCACCACAGGCGTTTCGGTAACTAAAACATCTTTGTAGCGGTAATCCGGGTAAACTGGCTGCGGAGTAATGTAATCCCAAAATTCATCAATTTCGTAGCGAGTATTTTCCGAAAATACATTTAACATATTTGCCCACCAAGTATATTGGTGTCGTCCCATTGCGTCGGCAATGTCGCTAGCTGCACCTAAAGTTTTTTGAGCTAGTTCTAAGGGATCGCTAGACGCTAAATGTACCAGGTGTTCCCAATCAAACTGACGATAAAAAGGTCGCCAACCAGAGCCTAGCAGACCTCTATTTTGAGAATTGTTTTGATGAAAATTGTTTTCGCGATCGCCCATATCTTCCGCACTCATTTTGCAAAAATCCTACTTACTCTTATTTTACATTTTTTGTGGTAAACATTCTACAAAAAAACTGGAATTTATCAACTTATTTTGAGATAAGCGGGCGGCACAAAATCTACCAACCAAACTTTGTTTTCCGAGCAGTAAAATGTATGACCATCACCTTGCATAGCTGTGGCATCTACAGTAAAGACTGCCGGGATGCCATGTCTTGCACCTACTTGGCGCGCCGTCTGGATATTCACCGACAAATGAACGTGATGCCGCGACATTTTCCTAATTCCTTGAGTGAGAATAGACTCGACGGCTGTGCTACCTGTTCCGTGATATAAAATATCCGGGGGAACAGCAGGTTCTAACTGCAAGTCAACCTCTACGCTGTGTCCTTGGTTAGCACGAATTAGAGTGCCTGTGGAGTCAAATGAAAAGCGCTGTTTGTCGTTTTGCGCGACTACTTCCTTGAGTTCTGCAAGCTGAACTGGAAAGTTATTGTTTTGGCACGCATCGAGGAGTTCGCTAACAGGAACCCAGCCGCCTGGAGCGAGGTCAATGCCGATACGCGAGGGCGCGTGGCGCAGGTGTCTGCTGAGATATCTGCTGATTTTTATTAATCGAGAATCGTTCATGACTTTACTTTATTTATTGAGCTTTTAAATCACATTTTGCAAAATGTCACTAGCGGGTTATATCGTTTGGTGGGGGGCGGGTAGAGTGAATCTGTTGGCACTGCCAGAGAACGGTTGAGTGAACCCACCTCTACAGGTTTTTGGAAAATGATTCCCGGATGTAAAAAATGGTCTTGCGCGCGAATAATAGCGGTAATTTGCGCCATTAAAAACTACAAAATTAGGTTAGGCGCCCGGAATAAAAAAGTGTTTGCTGTCCCATTCTTTACGACCTTTATCTTTTGATAATTTTCAAAAAGTTTGCCTTCTGCCGAATGCATTTTACCTTGGGACAACTCCGCCAAAAACAGCAAAATTGAGATAGCGCCAGTGACATCCTGCGTCGGCAAAACCCGCTTCTGCAAGCCACTTTGTCTGCTCTTCCACAGAGGAGGGAATATCTTCTTTTAGATAGTTGTGAAACCAGGCTGCATCGTCTTCTCCGTTAGCTTTCATATACTGCCGCCATAATTTTTCATATTGCTCAGTCAGTCGGGGGGTAGAACCTGTGACAATATCTCGAATTAGCAAGATTCCCCCTGGATTCATCGAGTGGAAAAGTTTGTGAAATAGCTGTTGTTTGCCTACGCTGTCGAGGTGGTGGATTGCTAACCCTGAAACTACCAAATCGTAACCGCTGCCGAAATCATCTTCGGCAAAGTTTCCTTGCTGCAAGGTCAGCCGTTCTTGGAAAGCGGACAAGTTAGTTTGGCAAGTTTTCAGCATATTTTGGGCCATGTCAAAGGCTAGGACTTTTGCTTGAGGAAATGCTTGCAGAATCACAGCCGACAGTATGCCAGTTCCCGCGCCTAAATCCAGAACTTTTATGTTACCATTAGTTTCAGATGGGATTAACTGCAATATTACATCGTGTTGCTCGCCATAGCGCGGAATGAGGCGAGGAATTAAGCCGTCATAATCAAAGGCTCTTTGTTCAAATTGCTCGCGTACAGCGTCTAAATTCACAGACGATTTTCCTCAAATTGTTAATAGTTGAGTGCGTCAAGGCACTTTGCCGATTCTCTTCTCGGAAAGCATATTACATCTGATAATACAAAAAATATACAGAGCTGTCAAGATGTTGAAGAAAATAATTTAAAAGAATTTACGGACGATCGCCAGACAGGGACTTTGTGCGCCCAAACCCGCCCGTGATTTGGGAACTGTCTAGCCCTGCACATATATCTCCTTCTGTGGAGATGAGACACAATGGCACAGACCGGAAAGCCTTCTGAAGACGAGACTTTGTGCCAGCTACCAGGAGTAATTGTCACAAAAAAGTTGGGAGCATCTCAATGAAAGCAGCTCAGCCCAAAATTGGAGTTAGGAGTCAGGAGTCAGGAGTCAGGAGGAAAGAGTCAGGAGGAAGAAAGAAGGAGCCAGAAGAAGTGTTTTTACAAATATGAGATGCTCCCAAAAAGTTGACGGTTATGATACCCGTTTAAAACAAGAATGTAACTGTCGGTGTGTGTTCCACACCATAAATTTCTCAGTGATTCCCCCTAGTCAAATATAAAATATAAAATATAAAAGGGAATTAGCAAGCAGCCGCTGATTGTCTAGATAGGCAAAAATCAGTCCTCAGATTGACAAAATTTAGCCAACTATAAACAAAAATTAAGGTGACTCCCGAGTGGATGTGGTACCTGCCAATTTGTCAGGAAGATGAAGAGATACAAAATATTACACCCGCCGGCGCGGGAAAGAAAATTGTGATAATGAATCAGGATGCGAGTAGATTAGGTGTCAGCCGTCAGGGGAAAATAGAAGCAATGGAAATCCAACAACGGAGTAAGGATAAGCCCGATCGCCAGCCACAAAACGCGCCCGATCGGCTCGATCAATTTTATACGACAAAAGAACTAGATTCGTCGCTACAAGAATGTTTAGATTTTAAAATAGCGATCGACCGATCGACACTGGCGCTGAGGACTGACGCGCGAGGAATTATCAACTATGTCAGCGAACGAGTTTGCTCCATCTCCAACTATTCCCAGGTCGAACTAATCGGCAGCCACTTTGGCATCCTCCATTCGGAATATAAATCTTCGGAAATAATCAAAAATCTGCTATTAACTGTTGCCAAAGGTGAAGTTTGGCAAGGAGACATTCAGAATAAAGCCAAGAATGGAAGTGATTATTGGGTATACGCAGCCGTAGTTCCACTGTTGGGGTGTAAGGGAAAACCCTGTCAGTATTTGGCGATCGGATTCGACATCACTGATCGCAAAGCCGTTGAAGCAGCCCAAGCCGAAGCCAACCGGGCAAAAGACGAATTTCTGGCGATCGCCTCCCACGAACTGCGATCGCCCCTGAGCGCGATTTTGGGATGGGCGCAGCTAGCTCGATCGCGCAATTTCAACGAAGCCACCACCAGCCGCGCTTTGGAAATCATCGAGCGCAACGCCAAATTACAAAACCGACAAATAGACAATCTCCTCGAGCTCTCGCGGTTGCTGCGGGGGAAAGTATGCCTGAACATCGGCCGAGTTCACCTCCCGTCTATCATAGAATCTGCGATCGATACCCTCCGTCCCGACGCCGAGGCTAAAAACATCCGCGTAGAAAAACATTTCGACCCCGCCGTTGACTACATTTTGGCGGATGCAGAACGCTTGCAGCAAGTAGTGTGGAACCTCCTTGCCAACGCCATCAAATTCACCCCAGAATCGACACCATACCCAGTTCAAGTGCGGATCGAGCCTAGTCCGTCCGGCGTCTTGATTCGGGTCAGCGACAGCGGTTGCGGCATCGATCCCAAATTTCTGTCGCACATCTTTGACTACTTCCGCCCCGCAGACAACTTCCAGGCTAAGGAACAAAATCGGCTGGGGCTGGGGCTCTCAATTGTGCAGCAGTTGGTGGAACTGCACGGGGGAAGTGTTTGGGCTTCGAGTCCCGGTATCGGTCAGGGGGCGACCTTTGGGGTGCTGCTACCGATTGCCAACAAAAATGCACCCGACGATCGCACTACTGCGATCGCCCAAAGGGAAAGCAGACCCGGATCGCTTTCCAAACCCCTAGCGGGAAAACAAGTCCTGGTGGTGGAAAGCAGCGCCGAGATCCGGAAATTTCTCAAAACTGGCCTCGAAGCATTTGGAGCCCAGGTAATAGCGGTGGGTAGCGCCGCCGAAGCGATGGCCGAGTTGCAACAGTCGCGGCCCGACGTGTTGGTGAGCGATATGACGGTATCGGGAGCCGACGGCTGCGATTTGATCCGCCGCATCAGAGCAATGGAAATGTCCGAGCACAGGGAACTGCTGCCGGCCGTGGCGCTGACGGGAGGGATTGAGGAAGAAGATTCGGCCGAAGCGCTGGAGGCGGGGTTTCAGAGGCATTTGTCGAAGCCGGTGGAAGCGAATCAGTTGGTGAGCGCGATCGCCCAATTGGCTGGACTGACTGGATTCGGCTCCGGAGAGTGGGGTTCGGGAAATGTCCGGGCGACCACACCCCAGGCCCCACTGCCGGAACCTAACAGTTTTGACGACAAAAATCATCTGGAACAATTAACAAGTGACAGCCGAGAATTACCGCTGTTGCTGGTAGTAGAAGACAACAATTTTCTGCTAGCTTACCTCCAAACTTTATTGACTCCGTACTATCGAGTCGCCGTGGCTATTGACGGGGTTGAAGGTTTAGAAAAAGCCAAAAGTTTGCAGCCAAATTTGATTGTGAGCGACCAAATCATGCCCAGACAAAACGGACTGGATTTGCTCAAGGAGATTCGGAAAACGCCAGAATTGAAATCTACTCCGGTAATCTTTTTGACAGCGCGATCGGGGATGGAAGCTCGGATCGAAAGTTTGGATGCGGGTGCCGACGATTATATTTCAAAGCCTTTTGACGAGAGGGAATTGCTGGCGAGGGTGAGAAATTTGTTGCGATCGCACTCAGCCGAACAGCAGTTGGCGGAGCTCAACCGTCAGTTGCAGCAGCAGAAACAGCAGTTAGAAACAGTGAATGGAGCCTTGCAGTATTTGGCAAATTACGACAGTTTGACTGAGGTAAGAAACCGCCACTCTTTTAATGAATACCTGGATACGGAATGGCGGCGTTTGGCAAGGGAAGAAGCACCGCTGTCTTTGATTATGGGCGACATTGATTATTTCAAACTTTACAACGACACTTACGGCCATCAAGCGGGGGATGAATGTTTGCGGCAAGTGGCGGCGGTGATCCAACATTCGGTAAAGCGACCGGCAGATTTAGTAGCGCGTTACGGTGGAGAAGAATTTGTAGTAGTTTTGCCGAATACGGATATTGAAGGTGCCACTTGCGTAGCTGAAATGATCGCACAACAGGTGCGGGGTTTGCACATAGCTCACGCTAAGTCTGCTGTCAGCGAATATGTGACGCTGAGTTTGGGTGTAGCTTGCTGCATTCCAGAGGCGAGCTCGCAGCCGGGGGAGCTAATTGCGATGGCCGATGAGTCGCTTTATCGGGCGAAAGAAGCAGGGCGCGATCGGGTTTCGGTTGCCACATTTCAAGGATAATATAATAGTTAAATCAGCTTGTATGGTGCGTCTGACATCGATCGTTTCGATTTAAACAGGTTTTTTGGATCGGACGCACCATACCAATGTGCTGGCAAAATTGGGTGAATTCAAATTGCTATAAAATAGTTAAAGGAGGTCGTGCCATGACAGCAACCTTAGACAAACCAAAAGACCAGCGCCTAATTCACTCCGGAATTGATTGGCAACAATTCAAGCTAATCGAGCAGGGGTTTTCTGATTCCCCCGGCATCCGACTTTTTTATTTCAAAGGTGAGGTAGAAATCTTGGCAGTTTCGCAAGAACATGAATCTTTCAGCAGAACGATCGCAAGTTTGCTGATGGACTACTTTGTTGAAAAAGACATCGAGTTTAACCCATTAGGTAGCTTTACCCAAGAGAAGGGACAGGAAGTCTCAGTACAAGCTGATGAATCTTTTTTAATTGGCAAGTCAACAGGTATTACCCCCGATCTGGCCATCGAAGTAGTCTTTACCAGTGGGGGAGAAAGCAAGTTGAATCGTTACCAAGCCTTGGGAGTCCCCGAAGTTTGGTTTTGGGAAGACGGGGTGTTTGGTTTGTATCATTTGCGATCGCACGGATATGAAAAAATTGACCAAAGCGAAGTTCTGCCCGGTTTAGACATCAACCTGCTGTCTCGCTGCTTGCTGATGGCTTCTAGGGTGGAAGCAGTTAAGGAGTTTCGGCGCGGGATTTCGGCGGTTTAGAGGAAAAGTGGAATTTGGTTTGTGGCTCTTGACCGCTATGTATTACATATGTAGTATTAAATTACGGTAGAAAAGCTCGATCAACCGACACCAGTAAACAAAATTGAGAAAAAACCTATGCAACCCATCCGACAAGGCGACGTAATTCTGACCCCCGTGCCGAAAATCGAAGGAGAAAAAAAACCTCACCTCACTCTCGCCGAAGGTGAAGTCACCGGACATTCTCACCAGATTATTGAGGGACAAGCTGAACTTTACGAAAAAGACGGCACTCTGTACTTGCGGGTGCTTTCACCGACAGCTTTATTGAGCCATGAAGAACACCATGCGATCGCAATTCCCGAAGGTAATTGGATGGTGCGAATTCAGCGCGAATATGAGCCCCAAGGTTGGAGGTATGTCGCAGATTAAGGTTAACAGGACTTACGCATGGGGGGCGCAGAAACCGGGTTTTTTACGAATACTTCGTTGCAGCCCTCAGATTCGGTGAAAAACCCGGTTTCTTCCATCGGACTGGGTAAGTCTTGTGAATTTTATGGTGGGTGGGCCGGAGAACCCGCTTGTGAAAGCCTTAATTTTACCAAACTTGAATCGGAATTTATTATGCGAAAACAAGAAGCAAAACAACCAATTAATTTTAGTAGCTTTGCCGATTGGTGCTTGCACAAAGATAGTCTTTCAAAATCGGCAAGATATACAGTTGAAGTGCTGTTAGAACGGGCTGGGACTTCTGACTGCAATGAAGCCGAGAAGGTACTTTTAAACCTCACTGAACTGGATCTTTACGAAAATGAAATTACCGACATCACTCCGCTGTCGGGACTCACCAACCTGACCTACCTGAATCTCGGCTACAATAAAATTAGCGACATCACTGGGCTGTCGGGACTAACCAACCTGACAGAACTGAATCTCGGCCACAATCAAATTACCTATATAACTTCGCTGTCGGAAATCACCAATCTGACCATACTCCATCTCTACGGCAATCAAATTACCGATATCACTGGGCTGTCGGCACTCACCAACCTGACAGAACTCTCTCTCAGTAGCAATCAAATTACCTACATCACTGGGCTGTCAGCACTCACTAACCTGGCAAAACTAGATATCAGCAGCAATGAAATTAGCGACATCACTGGGCTGTCGGCACTCACCAACCTGACCACGCTGAATCTCGCCTACACTCAAATTACCGACATCACTCTGCTGTCGGCACTCACCAACCTGACCGAACTGCGTCTTGCACACAATGAAATTACCGATATCACTGGGCTGTCGGCACTCACCAACCTAACTAGACTGTATCTCTACAACAATAAAATTACCGATATCACTGCGCTGTCGGCACTCACCAACCTGACAGAACTAGATATCAGCAGCAATCAAATTACAGACATCACTCCGCTGTCGGCACTCACTAATCTGACCAAAATATCTCTCCAAAACAATCCATTACTGACTTAAATCAGTCGAGGGAACTTACACACAATTACCAGACCCTCTCTACAGCGCCAATGGATTCTCAACAAGCTACAGAAACAGTAAAAAAATTATATGCAGCTATTGGTTTAGAATCTGCCCAAATTATGATTTGCAGCAGTCCGCAGGCAGTTTCTCTAAAACTACTTAAACAGCTCAAAATATCCAGCAGCTCGAAACTTCAAATATCGCCAATAGCGGAGGAAAATTTAGTATGGGGAAAGTCGTTTTTACCCGATCTATTTCAATCGATAAAGGTAGGATTGTTGGGTCTAGTGTTGTGGGATGAACTGTGGAATGAAATAATACTAAAACCGGATGCAGATCGTATACTCGTGTCAGAATTTCAGGGACTCTTAGCCAATTACCGAGAATCGCTGGCTCATTTATTCTCATATTCTAAATATTTAAAGCCACTAGCCCCTACGCTTCTGGTGAAGGAAATCCATTTGACTGAATTTTTGATCTCGAAATTTGGTATCACTCTCGATCGCAAAGCACAAGAAATATTTCGCTGCAAGGAACAGTTGTTCGAGGAGTGCGGTTGGATATTTCCGTTTGAGAAAATTTGCATAATTTGCGATCGCCCCCTGCACCTTCGCTTTGACGCTAAAAATCGGCTACACGCTGAAGGAGAACCGACGATCGCCTTTGCGGACGGCTACAGTTTATACTTTCACCACGGCGTTAAATTACCCGAACAATACGGAAAAGTTCACCCGGATTTGTGGCAAGCAGAATGGCTTCTATCGGAAGAAAATGCCGAACTGCGTCGAGTGTTAATTGAGAGGATTGGTTACGATCGCATTTGTCAACAATTGCAAGCAGTAAAATTAGATACTTGGCAAGAATACACGCTATTAAAAATCGATAACGCCGATGTCGAGCCGATTTATTTGTTAAAAATGACTTGTCCTAGCACGGGACACATTCACGCTTTGCGAGTGCCGCCTGATGTGCGATCCTCTTCGAGGGCTTCGCTAACGGCTAAAGAAGCAATTCGCTGGGTAAATTGGGATATTGATCCAGAGGAGTTTTCCGTGCAAACCTGAGTAATACCAATTGTTAAAACCCACATTCCGCACCCCCAACTGGCACATACGCGGATTGAGGGGGTAAAAGTGAATCATCCGAGACAAAGCGT
>NZ_JAUBTV010000110.1:0-20319 GCF_036705145.1 Microcoleus sp. B5-D4
TGAATTGAATTTAATTGAGATTTTGTGGCGGTTTATCAAATATCAATGGCTCGAAATAGATGCCTACTCTAGCTGGCAATCTCTTGTTTCATCTGTCGAAAGAATTCTTAAAGAATTTGGAGATAATTATGTAATTAATTTTGCTTAACTACTTAATAATTTCTTGATATGCAGGATGCTGAGACATTTGAGCTGTCGAAGACATTCCCGCAACTTCACTCTGCCATTCCGTAGCAAGAGTATAAAATTTGTCAATTACCTCGATCGCAATTTCAGCATTTTGATTGCAAATATCTCGATCGGTATTTGCTGCGGGATTTTCTCGTTGCGCGATCGAGCTTTCAATGTTCATCAAGACTAATTCTTCGATGGATACATTCATCTGGGCAGCAACTTTTTGTAGCTTCAGCATCAGCCGGTCTGAAATGGCGATCGAGATGGTGTTCATCGTTAAAAACCTGATTTATAATTAACCACAGAGAACGCAGAGATTACAGAGAGGGGGAGAGAATATCGAGGGAATACTAAAATCGGAATTGATATCAGCCACCGATTTGAGACATGGTGCGGCTGTAGTTTCCTTGAGTAGTTCCAGAATCTCGCTGCTTGAAATTAATCTCCGGTTTAATATTCAATATCTGCCGCACTCGATCGCGCAATTCGCCTGTAGACACCCCATTCCGTAAAGCAGTTTTTAAGTCAACTTGACCAGTTTCGTTCAGCAGACAAGGCCGCAGCCACCCGTCAGCAGACAAACGCATCCGGTTGCAGCGATCGCAAAAACACTCCGACATTTGGCTGATAAATCCTAAAGTGCCCTTCGCCCCCGGAATTTGAAACACATCCGCCGGCCCATTTCCGCGCACTCCCGACTCGGCTAACCCGTATTTGTCGCTAATTTGTTGCCGCAATTCTGCCGAAGCTACCCAACCCTTATCGCCAAATAAATCCCCATTCCCGATCGGCATAAACTCAATAAAACGAACGTGCCAATTCCGGTTAATTGTTAACGCCGCTAAATCCAATATTTCGCTGTCATTCACACCGGGAATTACCACAACATTCAGTTTCAGCGGGTCGAATCCAGCTTGATAAGCCGCTTGAATTCCTTCCCAAACCTGCGTCCACCGCGATCGTCCGCGACTACCAATTATCTTATCAAAAGTCTCCGGTTCCAGCGAATCCAAACTAATATTAATCCGGCGCAAACCAGCATTGTAGAGATTTTCCGCCATTCCCGCCAACAAAAAGCCATTAGTTGTCATTGACAAATCTCGCGTTTGGGGCATCGAGGCGATCGACCTTACCAATTCCACCACCCCAGGCCGCAGCAGCGGTTCCCCACCCGTCAAGCGAAACTTAGTAAATCCCACGGGTATAAAAACTTCGCGCAGCAGAGTTAGCAATTCCGAGTGAGTTAACAACTGCTGCTGCAATACATAGTCCAACTCGCTACCTTCCGGCATACAGTAGAGACAGCGGAAGTTGCAGCGGTCTATCAAGCTAATCCGAAGGTAGTCTACGGTATCCATGTCAATAGTTTGTAATATTATTTAATTATAAATGCTGACTCGATTTTCTGCAATTATTGATAAAGAGCAATAAACCTGCATCAAATTCTTTTCACCTTCCCCATCCTCTCTTACTCTGCGCCCTCTGCGCCCTCTGCGGTTAATAAAAAAAATCTCATTCACAAATTTGTATATTTATGTTCTTTGAATTTGAAGCTGACTTTGTAGAAGCCCTGCGCTGTATTCCGATGCAGGTACGTCTCAAGTTAGATACTTGCGGCATTAAATTAAAGTTGCAGGATTGGAATCACTTTACTCAAGCAGAACGTCAAATCCTTGTAGAGAAACCTTGCTCGACAAGTGCAGAAATTCCAGATTACCGAGAAAAGCTAAATCAAATATTAATTCAACAGACAGGCAAACCGGGAACTGATTTGGCGGTTGATGAAAATCCCCCGTGGATGGATGCTGCAACTCTACCAGAGTCTGTTTCTGCAAAAGCGCAAGAGCTCGGCGTGACAATTACTTTGGCACAGTGGGGGAGTTTGCAGCCTCTACAGCGATTTGCATTGATTAAGCTTAGTCGATCGAGCCACGAGAATAAAAACTTTCTCCCGGCGCTTCAAGAGTTTAAGGTTATTGAATGAGATCGAATTTAGAATTAACTCTTGTAGCGCGCAGAGGCAGACAAGGGAGAGTTACCTCATCGATTCGGGCGATCGGCCTTTCTCACTTCTCACTAAGTGAGGCTTACTTAGTGAGAAGTGACAGAACAATGTGTAATAAAGTGCAGTGTGGCGGTGGGAGAGGTAGGGTAAGGTCGATCAGACATTTAACGGGTTGAGGTTTCCGAAGCGCCAGACACCAAATTCCGAAAATATGATTAATTTTATTTTAAGTATTGTTACCGCCGCGTGGTATGATTTTTCTGAGTTTGCAAAGCACTCGCCTGCTACCTGCATTAGTTTCTGAGCTTCGTGAACACGCAAAACACACCCACCGAACCCACACCAGCAACCGAGGATATTCCTCAAGCTGGCACAGTCTCGACAGTCTCGACAGTCTCGTCCGAGACAACGAATCCCATGCAAGACTTTTATCGCCTCCAACAAGAGTTGTTGGCGTACACCCTTGCTTTTACGGCGATTATTTTTATCTCCGTTTGGATTTTTTACTCCCTCAACATTGCCCTGAATTATTTGCTTGGGGCGGTCACAGGTGTGGTTTACTTAAAGATGTTGGCTAGAGACGTTGAACGAATCGGCAGCCAAAATCAACGCATCAGCAAGACAAGGCTCGGTCTGTTTTTCGCGGTGATGATAGTAGGAACACAGTGGAATCAGCTACAGATTTTACCGATATTTTTGGGATTTCTGACTTACAAAGCTGCGCTGATGGTTTACGTGATCCGAAGTGCATTAGCACTAGATTACAGGTAAGTCAGGTAAGAAGAGCAAAACTCAACTCATCGATTTGTATGGGGAAGCCCGTTGAATGGCAATGCTTGACGTTCTAAACACCTTTAATCGTTTCCCCCTCGCCAAATTGGAAGTTGGCCAGCAGTTGTACTGGCAACTCGGCAATCTGAAAGTTCATGGACAGGTTTTTCTAACCTCGTGGTTTGTAATTGCTGTTTTAGTCGTAGTTTCGATTTTAGGAACCAGCAAAATCCAGCGAATTCCCAGCGGAATGCAAAATTTTATGGAGTATGCGCTGGAATTTATTCGGGACTTGGCTAAAAACCAAATTGGGGAAAAAGAATATCGCCCTTGGGTACCGTTTATTGGTACATTATTTCTGTTCATCTTTGTGTCAAACTGGTCTGGCGCTCTAATTCCTTGGAAGCTGATTAAGCTGCCATCAGGCGAATTGGGAGCTCCTACCGCTGACATCAACACGACGGTAGCATTTGCACTGCTGACTTCTCTAGCATATTTTTATGCAGGTCTCAGCAAAAGCGGCTTGGGGTATTTCGCCCACTATGTTGAACCGGTGCCTTTCATGTTGCCGTTCAAAATCATAGAAGATTTCACTAAGCCTCTGTCCCTAAGTTTCCGTTTGTTTGGCAACATTCTTGCGGACGAATTGGTGGTCGGAGTGCTAGTCTTGCTAGTGCCTTTATTTGTTCCTCTGCCAGTGATGGTTCTGGGACTATTTACGAGTGCAATTCAAGCTTTGATTTTTGCTACCTTAGCCGCCGCCTACATAGGTGAAGCTCTAGAAGGCGGTCACGGCGAAGAACACCACGATTAACTAACGATAAACGGCGAAGAATGAAGGAGGAAAAAGAAAATTTCTGAACTCAAACTTACTCCCGTTAAATCGGACAATTCTCTAGACTTTCTGTTCTCAATTTTGTACTTTAGATAAGGAAAATCATCATGGACTCAACAGTTGCTGCCGCTTCCGTAATTGCCGCCGCTTTGGCAGTAGGTTTAGCCGCAATCGGCCCTGGCATCGGTCAAGGAAATGCAGCAGGTCAGGCTGTAGAAGGGATTGCCCGTCAGCCTGAAGCAGAAGGTAAAATTCGCGGCACATTGCTGTTGAGTTTGGCGTTCATGGAAGCGCTGACAATTTACGGTTTGGTCGTAGCCCTAGTGCTATTGTTTGCCAACCCCTTCGCATAATAATTTGAAATTTTAGATTTGAGGTTTTGGCGATTCTAATCCAAAATCTCAAGTCTAAATTCGATTAAGCGAATTAGATAGAAGCCGTCAAAAAATCATGATGCACTGGACAGTATTACTAGCAGTTGAAGAAGCTGCTAAGGAAGGGGGACTGTTTGATATAGATGCTACGCTGCCTCTGATGGCGGTGCAGTTTTTAATTCTAGTCGCAGTCTTGAATGTAATTTTTTACAAGCCGCTCAGCAAGTCAATTGACGATCGCGCCGATTACATTCGCAACACTCAAGTCTCCGCCAAAGAACGCTTGGCAAAAGCTCAGCAACTAGCGCAGCAGTACGAGCAAAAACTGGGAGAAACTCGCAAACAGTCTCAATCAGTAATTGCTGCTGCTCAAGCTGATGCCCAAAAAATTGGGGCAGCAAAAGTAGCTGAGGCTCAACAAGAAGCTCAAGTCGCGCGAGAAAAGGCTGGGCAAGAAATAGAGCAGCAAAAGCAAGAAGCAATGCGCTCACTAGAACAACAAGTAGACGCGCTCAGCGGCCAAATTCTCGAAAAGCTATTAGGGCAGTCGCTGGCCAAATAGCGAGACCGAAGAGTTTTAGATTTTTGATAGAATCTCAAATCTAAAATAGCTTCACCCAATCTGCACGCGCAATTATGGAAGAGTATCATGGGGACTGTTTTATTGCTAGCCACAGAAGCTAGCGGCGAAGGTGGTTTCGGTTTAAATTTCGATATTTTAGAAACCAACCTGATTAACCTGGTCATTATTATTGCAGTGCTGTTTTATTTCGGGCGCGGATTTGTAGGTAAAATCCTGACAGAGAGGCGTTCGGCCATCCAAGAGGCGATTCAAGATGCAGAAAAACGCCAAAAAGATGCAGCAGCAGCTCTAGCAGAGCAACAGCAAAAATTGACTCAAGCGCAAGCAGAAGCAGAACGAATTCGTGCCGCTGCTGAAGAAACTGCCAAGAAAGCAAAAGAAGCAATTCTAGCTCAGGCAGCGCAAGACGTTGAACGGATGAGAGCAACAGCAGGTCAAGAGTTGGAAGCGGAGCGGGAAAGAGCGATCGCCCAACTGCGATCGGCGGTTGTATCTCTGGCATTAGCAAAGGTGGAAAGCCAGCTAAAAACTAGCTTGGACGACGGCGCTCAACACCAATTAATCGATCGCAGCATTGCGTTACTGGGAGGCTAAAACGTGAGTACAGTCAGCACAGAAGTCTTACAGCCTTACGCATCTGCCTTGATGTCACTGGCTCAGTCCAACAATCTCTCAGAGAAGTTCGGCGAAGATATTCGTTCCTTGCTGAGCCTGCTAGAAGGTTCGGAAGATTTGCGTCAATTTTTAGCCAATCCGCTGGTAAAACCGGATGCTAAAAAAGCCGTGATTCAGCAAATAGCGGGTGAAGAAATGAGCCCCTTGATGCACAGCTTTCTGAAGCTATTAGTAGACAAAGGAAGAATTCTTTTTTTAGAAGGAATTGGCAAACAATACTTGGCAAGGCTCCGAGAACTAAACCAAACAGTATTGGCTGAAGTTACATCGGCAGTCCCGCTTTCAGACGCTCAACAGCAGACTGTTCGCGAGAAAGTGCAGGCGATGACCAGCGCTAGAAGCGTAGAAATTGAAACCAAAATAGACGCAGATTTAATCGGCGGTGTGGTAATCAAAGTAGGCTCTCAAGTAATTGATGCCAGCCTGCGGGGACAATTGCGCCGTCTAGGAATTCGCTTGAATTCCTGAGAGTTAATAGCTGATGACTATTAGCTAATTTAATTAGCAGTTAACGGTTGGTAGTTTTGAACAACTGATAACTGACAACTGACAACAAACAACTGACAAAAAACAACTGACATGGCAGCAATCAGACCTGACGAAATTAGCAGCATTATTCGCCAGCAAATTGAACAGTACGACCAAGACGTAAAAGTCTCTAACGTCGGTACTGTTCTGCAAGTAGGCGACGGCATTGCCCGGATTTATGGCTTGGATAAAGCCATGTCTGGAGAATTGCTAGAATTTGCCGACGGCACCGTGGGCATTGCACTGAACCTCGAACAAGATAACGTCGGTGCAGTGTTGATGGGCCAAGGCCTCGGCATTCAAGAAGGTTCGGCAGTTACTGCTACTGGCAGAATTGCTGAAGTCCCCGTTGGTGAAGCAATGTTGGGACGGGTAGTTGATGCTTTGGCCCGTCCGATTGACGGCAAAGGAGAAATTAAAACTACTGAATCTCGCTTGATTGAATCTCCGGCACCGGGGATTGTTTCTCGCCGTTCTGTTTACGAACCCATGCAAACAGGAATTACCGCTATTGATGCGATGATTCCGGTGGGAAGAGGACAGCGGGAACTGATTATCGGTGACAGACAAACCGGTAAAACTGCGATCGCGATCGACACAATCATCAACCAAAAATCGGAAAACGTGATCTGCGTTTACGTGGCGATCGGTCAAAAAGCTTCTACAGTAGCTAACATCGTCAACGTCCTGCAAGAAAAGGGCGCGATGGACTACACGATCGTAGTAGCAGCCAACGCTAGTGACCCCGCAACCCTGCAATACTTGGCTCCCTACACAGGTGCTAGCTTAGCCGAGTATTTCATGTACAAAGGCAAGCACACTTTGGTCATTTACGATGACCTTTCCAAACAAGCACAAGCTTACCGCCAAATGTCCTTGTTGCTGCGCCGTCCTCCCGGTCGCGAAGCTTATCCCGGAGACGTGTTTTACCTGCACTCTCGCTTGCTAGAACGCGCTGCTAAATTGAGCGACGATTTGGGCGAAGGCAGCATGACTGCTTTGCCAATTATCGAAACCCAAGCTGGTGACGTTTCTGCTTACATTCCGACGAACGTAATTTCGATTACAGACGGTCAAATCTTCCTTTCTTCTGACTTGTTTAACTCTGGTTTGCGTCCCGCAGTAAACCCCGGTATTTCTGTATCGCGGGTAGGTTCAGCGGCTCAAACTAAAGCAATGAAAAAAGTAGCCGGTAAGGTGAAATTGGAATTGGCGCAGTTTGAAGAACTGGCAGCATTTTCTCAGTTTGCTTCTGACTTGGATAAAGCTACTCAGAATCAATTGTCGCGCGGTCAACGCTTGCGGGAACTGTTGAAACAGGACCAAAGTTCGCCTCTGCCAATGAACGAACAAGTGGCTATAATCTATGCCGGTATTAACGGCTATATGGATGACATTCCTGTGGAAAAAGTCAGCAAGTTTACTGTTGGTTTGCGCGACTATTTGCGGACTAGCAAGCCGAAGTACGGCGAAATTGTTCAAGGCGGAAAAGCTTTGACTGATGAAGCTGAGAAGCTGCTGAAAGAAGGCATCACTGAATACAAGCAAAGTTTCTTAGTTTCTGCGTAATTAGTCATTAGTCATCAGTCATTAGTCATTAGTTAAGTCACAGATCCCCCCTAGCCCCCCTTAATAAGGGGGGGACAAGAGCGTTCAAAGTCCCCAGTTAAGTCACAGATCCCCCCTAGCCCCCCTTAATAAGGGGGGGACAAGAGCGTTCAAAATTCCCCTTCTTAAGGGGGGAGATTAGAAGCACTCAAAGTCCCCCTTCTTAAGGGGGATTTAGGGGGATCGAGACTTTGAAAAAAACGAGAGAGACAGGTGGTTTCGGTCTTAAGTTGACACGAAGAAGGACACGGTGCCGTATCCCTACCGTAGCTAAGCTTAAAAATTGATGACTGGGAACTAAAAACTCAGAATAAAAGCTAAGAAAAAAGGAGAAAGTTATGGCAAATCTGAAAACTATTCGCGATCGCATTAAGTCGGTCAAGAACACTAAAAAGATTACAGAAGCAATGCGCTTGGTGGCCGCTGCAAAGGTGCGCCGCGCTCAAGAACAGGTGACTGCTACTCGGCCTTTTGCCGATCGACTGGCAGAGGTATTGTACGGTTTGGCGGAACGCTTGCAGTTTGAAAACCTGGATTTGCCGCTGCTGAAAAAACGCGAAGTGCGATCGGTGGGACTGTTGGTAGTTTCGGGCGATCGGGGTTTGTGCGGCGGCTACAACAGCAACATCATCAGATACGCCGAAAATCGCGCTAAGGAAATCAAAGCTGAAGGCTTAGACTACAAATACGTGTTGGTAGGACGCAAAGCTACTCAGTATTTCCAGCGCCGCGAACAGCCGATTGATGCTACTTACGCTAACTTAGAACAAATTCCCACAGCACCGGAAGCGGCACAAATTGCTGACGAATTGCTTTCTTTGTTCCTGTCAGGAACTGTGGACAGAGTTGAGCTAATTTACACCAAGTTTGTATCGCTAATTAGTTCGCGTCCGGTAATTCAAACTTTGCTGCCCCTCGACCCCCAAGGTTTTGAAGTGCAAGACGATGAAATCTTCCGCTTGACGACGAAAGGCGGAGAGTTTCAAGTATCGCGCGAAAAGGTTGCTGCACCTACTAAGAAGAGTTTGCCCCGCGACATGATTTTCGAGCAAGATCCGGCGCAAATTCTGGATGCTCTTTTGCCATTGTATTTGAACAACCAATTGCTGCGGGCTTTGCAAGAGTCTGCTGCTAGCGAGTTGGCTGCGCGGATGACGGCGATGAATAATGCTAGTGAGAATGCTAGCGATTTGATCGGTAGTTTGACACTGACTTATAACAAGGCGCGGCAAGCGGCAATTACTCAGGAAATCCTGGAAGTTTGCGGCGGTGCTGAGGCTTTGAATGGTTAGGTTAGGGTTGACAATTTGTTGATTTTATGCTATGCGTCTGGGGGAACTCAGGCGCTTTTTTTAAATAATTCGGCGGTTAAAACTGCTTTTACACAAACGAAGTCCCTCTCTAAGAGACTAAGAAGGAGATTGAAGGCGGAGTTGTTATTTCCCGCGTTCTTCTAACCACCGCTGAAATGACTTCTGACTTTCTCCAGATGGTTTACCGAGAATAATATTTTTGATGCTAATATCTTCGTCAATATCAGGCCAGTGGATTCCATCATTTCCACCAATAAATCGCCAATTATTGCGTTCGTTTGGTGTGCTATGCAATAGCCGAGGATACCAAGCTAAAGGAACAGAAATAGTACGACCATCGGATAGATCGACTGTTAGCGCGTCGTCTGTAAGGACTACGTTTTGTGCTTGGGGGATTTCTAGCAACTCAACCATTAAAGAAGTCATTCCAACCTGCTAATAACTGCTGTTGATGTTCTTCAACAAGTTTCTGAATGCCATTGATTTCTGTACGATTGAAGCCTTTATTATTTTCAAGGCGAACTGGACTAAGCCAAAACTTAGCTTCTTATCGATCGCGCTCAACGTGAACGTGGGGTGGTTCATCCCGATCGCCCGCATAGCAGAAGAAACGGTATGGGCCGACTCGGAGTAACGTAGGCATTCAGACTTATTAATCACAAACTGACTTCTCTATTTTAACCGATGCACGAGCTTTCATCTCTGATATAGTCGAAGTATTGAACGCGATTGTGCGATCGTCTTTAAAAAAATGGCAAAAAAAATCTGGATTGTCTACAAAACCGAAAGCATGAGTGCTCCGGGCTGGGAAGAACGTCAGCTTATGCCGAGGGGCGGTCTCACTAATATACTTTGGGAAAATTGGACTTGGGAAGAAAACCCAGAAATTCCTCAAGTAGGGGACAAAACCCGCGATTATGAAAATCTATCTGACCCCGGTAATGGAGTCACCCACGGGAAAGATGGAGATTGGGTAGTTACTCGCGTTCAGCAGTTTTCTGCTTCTGATACTGAGGAGCGAATTGTGGTGTGTTACTGTTCTTACCAACCTGTTACATCTGATTGGGAAGCGCTACAACAAAGCGAGTCTGTCAATCAGATGCTAGCAACTGTCGAGTAATATTATTGACTGGATAATTAGTCTGTAAAAGCGATCGCTCACTCCTGCACAATTTCCACCAAGTCTTCAATCATTACATCAAAGGTGCGAGCCAATTTGTGTATAGAAATAAAGTCAATGGTTGACACTCCCGGACAGCGGGCGTAGTGTCTGACGGTGCTGTAAATTACTCCCGATCGTTCTGAAACTTCTTTCAGCGTCCAGCCTTTCTCGCTAGCTAGTTCTCTGACTTTTAACCTGACTAAACCCATATTTGACAAATGATGGTGTACCATCATCGGATAGTTTTATCCCAAAAAGCGATCGACTACTCTTTGACGACCTCAACCAAATCTTCCACCATCACGTCAAAAGTACGTGCCAACTTCAGCAGACAAGTAAAATCAACCATTGCCATTCCCGGAGAACGTGAATAGGTGGTGAGTGTGCTGTAAATGACTCCCGATCGCTCAGAAACCTCTTTGATCGTCCAGCCTTTCTCAGCAGCAAATTCTTTAACCCGCAATCTAATTAAACCCATTGACAGAAAACTAGATTTAGTTTAGGATAATTTTATCGTAAAAAGCGATCGCCCCAACGTCTGGAAAACTTAAAGACGATCGCTTATCAAAGTTCAAATCCCATCAACTGGGATTTATTAACCATCTGAAATTCCCATCAAGTGGGATGTATCAACCATTGAAAATTCCCATCAAGTGGGATGTATCAACCATGTTAGCAAGCTTTCGACCAAAATCAACCCCCAGACACAGATTGAGCCGGTTTGTGACGAAAGAGGCGATCGCGCGGCTGCTGAAAATCAAGGTAGAACAAATATATCGCTTCGAGTGCTGGGCGCATATCCTGTACGTGCACGCCAAAGGCATGAGTCGGTTTGTCAGTTATGCCGACTTTCCGCCAGTTTTGGGAGTGGAATCGCCCTCTGGTTTAGATTTTGGTTATTGGAAGCGCCGGATAGCGAGTCAGAAGGAGAGACACGCGCCGGATTTTTGGGTGGATTTTTATGCGGCGAGATTTCAGAAAGCTGTTTCTGTTGTTGAATTGTTTGAGTGGGGGGAATTGGTGGGGGTGATTAAGTTTATGTTGCGATCAATAGCCGTGGAGTCGCTGCGAAAGGTTTATGCACAAGAGAAATCTCTGCTGGAACATTTTTAAATTATGACTAAAACACGGGTGATTAGAAACCGGGTTTTTTTGCGAAAATACGGCATCCCAGCCTTTAACTAAGTGAAAAACCCGGTTTCTTTGCTGTGCGTAACTCTCATAAATCCGATCTCTGCCACAAATATTCAAAAATTGGTTCAAGCTCGACTGCAACAGTTATAATTTCTCCATGCGTTTCCCTCTCTATCCCTTGTTAAGCCCATGAGTAACCTTTCAAACATCCCAGGCGATCGCGGGAATTACAGGCTAAGTCCGCTCAGTCTGCGGTTATGCGTTTGGTGGGGTTCCCGCCGTCGGAGTCGAAGTAGGCTTTGATTGAGTTGGGTGATTATGTTTTTAGTCAACTTTATTAGGTGCGATCGCGCAGTTTTAGGGAAGATAATCAAATTGTGGTTTACATCTTACCTAAAAAGTTTTATATTAATTAATTGGAGGTATTTACAATGATTGTTTTTAAAAGATTTGTGATTTTGCAAGACCCTCAAAACAGCTTGGAAAATACAATACATTTTTTATTAAACTGTGAGGAATACTCTTGGGATAAAATTTATTTATTTTCTGCTTTTGTTACTAATGATGGGGTGGATCAAATAGAAAAAATTCTTGTACACCCTTCTTTAAATAAAAATACGGAAGTTATGATTGCTATCGGAACAAAGGATGATTTTAATAAGCCTAGTGATATTCAAAAAATATTAAGTTTATCAACCTCCCAGAAAATCCAGACGAACAATGTTGATTTTATCTGCCCGGAAATTATTGATTATAAATCTCGTATAATTGATGATGAATCTCATAGTAAGGATAATTTTCATATCAAAGCCTATTGTTTTTTAGGTAGTAGTATGAAAGCAAAAAGCTCTAATATAGGTTTTTCGATCATAGGGTCATCTAATCTAACTCAGACAGGTCTTAAAGGTAAGGGAGAATTATGTATTAGTATCCAAAACTTAAATTTAACAAACAAATTGATTGAGCATTTGAAAAATAAATATAGTCACTTGCCTCGGTGGAGTCCAGAAATAATTAGGGAGTATGAAATAAAATATGATAAAAAACACCCTCGTAAAGATCAAGCACCGATAACCAGCACACCACTAGATGGTAAATTCATTGAACTAGGTGTCATTACTGATATTGCTCTTAATGACAAGGCAACTAATCTCGCTAATGATAAGGAGAATATAGATTGTTTCCACTCGTCACCCACAACTCTAGAGCAAGCGAAAGAGGATTTTCGCGAAGGTTCTTTATGTCTCTTATTTTTAACAAAAAACGAGGAATTCCGAATTGTTGAAATCATGCCTTACCTTTCCGATCAAGAAAACACAGAAGGATGTTTTGTAAGATTTAGAGAAAACGTAATTTATAAGCGTTCTGAGGATATTGATGAAATTCTTGCGAATGAAAAGTATAAAATAATATCTGATGCTAAGGATATGGAGGAATTACCTTATGAAATTCTAAAGGATTTTGAAGAAGAAGTTAATGAATATCAGGAATATCAGAAAATGCTCGCCGATCCGAAATATCAAAAATGGATAGAAAAAGGTAAGAAGAAGACGCAATTAGAAATTATTGACAGAATATTAGAAATTGGCGATCCCACTTTAATGAAGAAAGAGCTAGAATTACTCCGTCAATCCATTTAATGTGCCATCATTGTGTTCTCAATACCAACTTAATTTTACAATGGTTATGGGATAAAATCATCGTCTTTACCGGCCATAATAGTAATAGCAGGCTACTTGCAAAAGTGCCATTAATTGTCAGAAAATCAAAGAGAATTTATTGTTTCAGAGTTTATACTCATCTTAAGTATTTGCTAAAAGTTTAAGTAACTTCTTTGCTGGTAAGCCTGTAAGATGGCAGATTGAAGGAACTAGAGATAGTGTTAGTATTAGAGTAATAAGCTGTTTTACATTTAAACTGTGTGTCAAAAATCCATAAAACTCTTGTGGGACGGGCTTCTAGCCTGTCCCGAATTTTCAATTTAAATGCGTAACAGCTTAGTAGAACCTGATGGAAGAGGAATCATTGTATTGACTAAGTGAGAAACCCGGTTCTTTTTCTCAAGTGACTTGGCTCATAATGTGCGATAATTCACCAAAATTTTAAATAACCAAAAATGGTGAATAACGGGACTAACCAAACCCCTGAGCAAAATTCGGCTAATTGTGGCAGTATTGATGAATCAGAAAGAGCTTTTGGTGAAACCGAAAGAGCGATTGCAGAATTTCTAGAAAGAGAGGGAAAAAATGTTAAAGCCTTGGTGGAAAAAACCGATGGAGGTAGAAATCCCGATGCTGAGGTAGATGGAAAATTCACTGAATTCAAAAGTCTAGATGCCGGTGCTACAAGCGCGACAGTAAAAAATCAGATCAACAACTCGATTAGACGAGGCGGACAGGCTAGGGATATAATTATAGATGCTAGGGTGTCTGGGTTGATAGAGGCTGAGGCTGAACGAGGTTTGCAGAGGGCCAAAAATATTACACGCGGGAAAATTGATAGCGTCCGAATTATTGGCGATAGCTATGACATCACTTTTACTGAGTTTCAATAAAGGAGGTTTTTATGTCTCGCACATTAGATATTTTTCTAGACTTTCCGCAGGAAATCGAACAGTTAGTCAAAGAATTAGAGTTTATATTGGCTATAAAATTTGAGCTTTTTTCTGATGGTACTGACAACTGGTATGAGTTTCGCAACTCAACAATTACTCTTACAGTAGGAAAGCATGATTTTGAAAATGATAAAGAGCTCAACTTTGAAGAATACCCTTACAACCTATCAATCAGAGCGCTGAACATCTCGAATGAACTTGATAGAAAAAAGTGGCGAGATGAGTTTGCTAGTTATGTTCTCCACAAGTTGAAAACTACCGAAAGGTATCGTTTAATGCTGGTGGATGACTTACAAGTGAAGTTAGAGGAGTTTGCGCCATTGGTGAAGGTTTGATCGAACATCATACAGGCAAGTTCTGAAACCGATTTGTTAAAGCGAGGAAATAACTATGGTCACTGCTACTGCTGTACAGGATAATTTTACTTTAGAAGAGTTCATCACCGAGCCGCCAGACAACATGGAATTGGTAGATGGCAAACTTGTGGAGAAAAATGGCATGACACTAAAGACGGGTAAAATTCAGTCAAGGCTAAGTCGTTACTGGGGAGATTACAAAGATTCTAGCGGACAAGGAGGAGAAGCTTATGTCGAGGTTCCTTGCCGCACTAACCGACAAATTCGCCGCCCCGATGTCGCCTATCTCACACCCGAATTAGTTGCACAATTTGGCAATCTTGCCACTTTACCCCAAAGTTTCCCTTTAGTTGCCGAAATAGTTTCACCCACCGATATTGCTGAAGATGTCTTTCTCAAAGCACAGGAATATTTAGAATCTAGCTGTCAGGAAGTTTGGCTAGTTTTTCCCGAAAGTCATTTAGTATTTGTGATGACTCAAAATCAAATATTGACATTTAGATCCGGCGATACCGCCAGCACCCAACAAATCCTGATCGGTTTTAGCATTGATGTCGATGGATTGCTAGGTTAAACTAAATTATGAAATCCGAAACTCAGTAGGTTGGGTTGAGTTTACGAAACCCAACACTTTCTGGGATTTGTTGGGCGGAGCATTTAGCGGAGGGTTCGCTGTCGCGGTTCCTGAGCCCTTCGACTACGCTCAGGATAAACTCCGTCGAAGGGCTACGCAACCTACTACTACAATATTCTTAGGTTTATGACCAAGAAAGGGAGTCAAACAAAATGACAACTATCCAATCAATAACAACTGCAATAACATCTCTTTATGAACGGGATTTTTATCTGTGGTTACAGACAACAATTAACTTATTAAAAGAGGGAAAGTTTTCTGAAATAGATTTAGAGAACTTACTAGAGGAACTAGAAAGTATGGGGAGAAGCGATAAGAATGCTTTAAAAAGTAATTCAAGGGTACTTTTAATGCACTTACTTAAATATAAATATCAGCCAGAAAAACGAACAAATAGTTGGGTGTACACCATTCGCGAACATCGTAAACGCATCCGAGATGCCTTCAAAACCAGTCCAAGTTTATATCGTTTTTTTGAAGAGATTTTTAATGAATCTTATCAAGATGCTAGGGAATTAGCCGCAGATGAAACAGGTTTATCTATTGCGATATTCCCCCCAGAGTCTCCATTTACTGGAGAAGAAGTTCTTAATCCTGATTTTTTACCGCCTGACAGCGAGCAGCCTGAAAATCCTGAAAATATTGAATAATTGAATCAGATATCCTTTCCAGTGGTTCTGAAATCAAATTGCTACAATATATTTAATACTCCCCTGTCCCCCTCAGCTCGGACTTGGTTTGTAGAGCCTCCGAATTCTATTCGGTGCTATTTAATCCTTAATATTCCACTATTCTCGGAGCAAACCGCCATGTCAGACGACTTTTCCTTAGACGAGCTTTTAAATAGAAGTTACTACGCCTTCAAAGAGGCAGAAAACCAAGTGGGACAGTGCAATGTTTTAGTCATCGGCAAAACCGGCGTCGGCAAAAGTACCCTAATAAATTCCGTTTTTCGCCAACGCTTAGCAGAAACCGGAGTCGGCCGCCCCATAACTCAAGGCATTCGCCAATATACAAAACCGAATTGCCCAATTACCGTCTACGATACTCCCGGACTCGAACTTAACGCCGAACAAATTAAAGTTATTCAATTAAACGTTGCTAAACTAATTGAAGACCAAAGACTCCTGCACCCCAAAGACCACATTCACGTCATCTGGTACTGCATCAATCACAGCGCCAATAGAATAGAATCTGTGGAGGAAAGCTGGCTAAAAGAAATGGAAGTCAAAGATGTACCAGTGATTTTAGTTTTGACTCAGACGACATCTAAAAAGCCCAGCGAGTTTTTCAAGCAACTGGAACACATGAACTTGCCAGTCAGTCAAATTATCCCCGTCATGGCTGAACCGGAAGAAATTGATCATGATTATACAGTAAAATCTCACGGTTTAGACAAGTTAGTAGATGCAACTTTTCAACTGCTGCCGGAAGTAGCTAAAAAAGCTTTTGTTAAAGAACAAATTGCTAATATTGCGCTCAAATCAGATATGGCATTTAAATATCTAAGTGCTTATGTTGCAGGTTCTGCAATTGTCGGTGCGACTCCTGTACCGTTTGCTGATGCGCCGATTTTGATGACGATGCAAACGGCAATGATTGCTAATATTACTGTGATTTTTGGAATGCCCTTTGATAAGGGCTTTATTTCGGCGATGCTATCTGCTATTAGCGGCGCTGGCGGGGTTACTGCTATCGGCAGAAGTATTGTTACTAATTTGATTAAAATGATTCCTGGTGCGGGTACTGTTGTCGGCGGTGCTATCTCCGGTGCAACCGCAGCAACTCTCACGCTTGCCCTCGGTTTGGCTTACATTGAAGTGCTTAAAGCTTATATGAAAGCTCAAATTAATGGTGAACAACTTTCTTTGCAGCAGTTGACAAAGATGTTTGTGGATTTTTATAAGGATTATGCTAGTTCGGGGCGTAAAACTTTGAAGGACGACAAACCGGATCAACCTAAACCACCCAATCAAATTAATATTGAGTAAATTGGGCATGGGGCATGGGGCATGGGGCATAGGGCATAGGGCATAGGTTATTTTTTTACTCCAACTGAGATATTGCACCATTCTCAATAAGCCTTTTATGAACAGGCTTTCCGGCCTGTTCCACAAAGATATAGATTTTCTTGTGGAACAGGCCGGAAAGCCTGTTGCTGAAAATGGTGCAATATCTCAGTTCCAATTCCTAATTCCCAATTACCCATTACCCATTGATTGCTACAATATGAGTGAATTCTGCAAAAGGGAGTAAATGGCTATGGTAATGGCTGCCGTTTTATCAGAAAATGTTTCTCTAGAAGACTTTATAGCCTGTCCCGCCGATGATATGGAATGGGTGGACGGGCAAATCTCGGAGAAAAATGGCATGACAGTAAAACACAGTCGAATCCAATCTAGACTAGATCGTGCTTGGGGAAATTACAAAGATTCTAGCGGACAAGGCGGCGAAGTGTATACAGAAGTTCCTTGCCGTACTGACAGGCGAGTGCGCCGTCCTGATGTAGCTTATCTGACTCCTGAATTAGTCTCACAATATGGTGATGTTCCTACTTTGCCTCAAAGTCCGCCGTTAATTGCTGAAATAGTTTCTCCTACTGATATTGCGGAAGAGATTTTTCTGAAAGCACAAGAGTATTTAGAGTCGGGTTGTCTGGAAGTTTGGATTGTTTTTCCAGAAAGTCGCTGGATAATGATAATGACTGAAACTCAAAAGTTAACTTTTAACTTGGGTTCTACCGTCAGCACTCAGCTAGTGCTGCCGGGTTTTAGTCTTGCGGTTGATGAGTTGTTGGCTTGAAGGCAAAGATTAATTAGGTATAAGTGCTTTGTGGCACAGTTCCGCCGTGAGGTTTGTAATAATTTGTGAAAAAGTCATTGACAAAATGCCACTCGATCGCCCCAGCCAATTAATAAAAAAAATTATCAATAAAAAATGCCGTTGTAAAATTGCACAAAAGCACAAACAGCGGTAAAATACTCATTGCTTTGTTTGCAAATCTAGCGTAAATTCCAATTGGGGAATTAAAACCAATAATTGATATATGTCTAAGACTTACACTGTTGAATTGATCCACCAAGGCACTACCTATACCGTAGAAGTACCCGAAGATAAACAAATTCTCCGCGCCGCCAACGCCGCCGGCATTGAGTTGCCGAGTTCTTGCAATGCGGGGGTTTGTACTACTTGCGCTGCTAAAATTATTGAGGGTCAAGTCGATCAAGTTGATGGCATGGGCGTTAGTCCCGAACTTCAGGCAGAAGGTTATGTGTTGCTGTGTGTTGCTTATCCCCGATCGAACTTGAAGATAGAAACCGAAAAAGAAGACATTGTGTACGATCGCCAATTCGGTAAATCCTAGGACTAAGCTAAAATTGACCTAAGTACCGTTAGCGGTAAAACCACTATGGATCGCCCTATGACCACCCATTTCATTTCCGCAGAAGTTGACCTCCACGATACCGCCGAGCAACTGCACTCGGCTATTGAAATTGAACTGCAAAAGCACGGCGAACCCCTGCGCTGGGCAGTCACAGACGTGGATGTCGATCGGCAAAAGGCTGTGGTAGAAGGCTACGTGCTCGTGGAAGCATCCCCCGCAACACCGTGAACCCCCGCCCTTTGACAGTGGTTTTGATAGTCCCCACAGGCGTTGGAGCCTCGATCGGGGGGTTTGCAGGAGATGCGCTGCCGGTGGCTAGGGCGATCGCCCAAATTTCAGACACCCTGATCACTCACCCCAACGTCCTCAACGGCGCTCAACTTTATTGGCCCATACCTAACGCTCTCTACGTTGAAGGTTACGCCCTTGACAAATTTGCTGCCGGATGCTGGGGTCTGCAACCGGTACATCAAAATCGCATCGGCTTAATCCTCGATGCCGGCATTGAACCAGACTTGCAGTTGCGCCACTTGCAAGCGGCTGATGCAGCGAGAGCTACATTGGGTTTGAATATAACCGATTGGGTTTTAACCGATCGCCCCCTGCAAGTAGAATTGCGTATTTCCGAATCCGGGGCATCCTGGGGGACGATCGGCAATCCCGACAGTTTATTGCGCGCTGCAGAAAAATTAATCACACAAGCAAGAGTAGAGGCGATCGCAGTTGTGGCCAGATTTCCCGACGATGAAGGCAGCCTCGCCCTCGAAAACTACCGCCGCGGCAAAGGAGTTGACCCCCTCGCCGGCGCGGAAGCTGTGATCAGCCACCTCATCGTCAGGACGTTTAAAATCCCCTGCGCCCACGCCCCCGCCCTGTCTGCGCTTCCCCTCGATCCCCACCTGTCCCCGCGATCGGCTGCTGAGGAAATCGGCTATACTTTCCTACCTTGTGTGCTTGCCGGACTCAGCAAAGCTCCTCAATTGGTAGCGCCAGAAAGCCAGCAGCACAATCAATTATCAATTACCGCCGATCGAGTCGATGCGGTAGTGATACCCGCCACAGCCTGCGGCGGCAGTGCTATTCTGAGTTTGAGTGCGCGATCGTCCGTACAAATCATCGCTGTGGGGGACAACAAAACCCAGATGCAGGCGACTCCAGAAAAACTCGGAATCAAAGCTTTGCAGGTAAACTCATATTTAGAGGCGATCGGAGTTTTGGTCGCTTTGCGAGCCGGCATCAGTCCAGCTTCCTTGGGTGCAGACATCTCCTCCCTGCGTTGTTTATCTGACTAAACCCAACAAATCTCAAATCTCAAACCTCAAATCTAAAAGTGATTAAGTGGCAGAAAAACTTCCCGGAAATCCTGAAATTGAACCCTTGACGCGCACCCAAGTTTTAGTAGCAATGGGCGTGACAGCAATTATGTTGCTGGCGGTTGCTAAATTGTGGTTGCTATTTGGATCGGTATCGCTTTTGCCAGTCAAATTGATAGGAATCGACTTGCTCAAAGGATTTGCGCTCGGACTGGCAATTACAGGCGGTAGTGCGATCGTTTATCAACTCTGGCCGGGTTATCGCCGGAGTGCGGATGTTTACTTGGAAGTAGTGCTCAAACCTTTGTTTTGGCCTGATTTAATTTGGCTGGGACTGCTGCCGGGACTTAGCGAAGAATTGCTATTTCGAGGCGTGATGCTGGCTGCTTTGGGATTGAATGTTACCGGTTTAGTTTTATCGAGTTTTTGTTTCGGTATTCTGCACTTGGGAGGCATGGATCAGTGGCCTTATGCTGTTTGGGCAACGGCTGTCGGATTGCTGTTGGGTTACAGTGTTTTAGCTACTGGGAATTTGTTAGTGCCAATTACGGCTCATATCTGCACAAATTTGATTTCTAGCTGTGTTTGGAAGTGGGAACACAATCTCGTGAAGCGTTAGCTCGATCGCACTACAATATCGAGGTAGGGGCGGGTTTAATGAATCTCTCACTGGATTGGAGACATGGGTGAACCCGCCCCTACGGTAATTATGTCTATTTAACGTGATACCGAGTCAATAAACGTAAATTTTGTAGGGGCGGGTTCACCCGTATCTCTGCTTAGGAATGAGAATTAAATAACTTCCACAAGTTTGTGGGATGGGCGTCCCGCCCGTCCAAAAAGGACGGGCGGGAC
>NZ_JAUBTV010000111.1:0-19858 GCF_036705145.1 Microcoleus sp. B5-D4
GCCCGTCCTTTTTGGACGGGCGGGACGCCCATCCCACTTTCAAGAGTGGAAGTTATTTAATTCTCATTCCTGAAGGAACAAGGCACTGATGTTTCCCAAGGCACTGATGTTTCCCAAGGCAGAATGCACTTATGTAGAAAAAAAATTCTCCCACCCCCAGACTCTCCCACTCTCCCCCTCTCCCCCTCTCCGGAGCGAAAAGCCTCAGTCCTTTATCTAGTAAGCAAGAGGCAAGATTTCCGGCAAAAAAGGAACCGCCCGAACAGTAGTCCGGGCGGAGTGTGGTGTGAGGAGTGAACGGAAACATGCGTCTCCGCTTCTTCTATTGTGACATCTCCTTCTCGATAATTCCACAATATTCTGTAAATTTCGAGACTGTGGAACAAATTTTGTCAAGGTATGCTGGTATTCGATCGGTAAATCTACTTACCCATGCCCAACTGCTGAGCTTTTTGATAGACTTTACCCTCAGTCAGCAGAGAAGGAGCAATTACCACCTCCACTTGCTGCATCTCCTTAAGATCCTTAGCGCCCAAGGTACCCATGCTAGTTTTCAGAGCTCCGAGCAAGTTGTGCGTACCGTCATCTAGCACTGCTGGCCCCCGCAAAATTTGCTCCACAGTACCCGTAGTCCCTACGCGAATGCGAGTGCCGCGCGGCAAAACCGGGCTGGGAGTTGCCATCCCCCAGTGAAAGCCGCGGCCAGGAGCTTCGGCGGCCCTGGCAAAGGGCGAACCAATCATCACTCCATCGGCACCACAGGCAATGCACTTGCAGATATCGCCGCCAGTAATTAAACCGCCGTCAGCAATCACCGACACGTATTTACCAGTTTCGCGATAGTAGTCGTCCCGCGCGGCGGCGCAGTCTGCTACCGCTGTGGCTTGGGGAACGCCGACACCCAGTACGCCCCTAGATGTGCAAGCAGCCCCCGGCCCTATGCCCACGAGAATGCCCGCAGCGCCAGTTTTCATTAAATTCAGGGCGACTTCGTAGGTGACGCAGTTGCCCAAAATTACTGGGATCGGCATCTCTTGACAAAATTGAGTTAAGTCTAGAGGCGTGATCGCTTCAGGGGAAAGGAAAGCTGTCGAGACTACAGTTGCTTGCACAAAAAATATATCGGCTCCCGATTCAGCAACCGCCCGGCCGTATTTGCTCGCAGCGGCCGGTGTACCGCTAACGGCCGCAATCCCTCCTCCTGCTTTAATTTCTTTAATTCTGAGCTCGATTAATTCTGGCTTGATGGGTTCGGCATAGAGTTCCTGCATCAGGGAAACAAATTCGTGGTTCCCGACACTGGCGATGCGCTCTAATATTGGCTGGGGATCGGCATAGCGGGTTTGAATTCCTTCTAGGTTGAGCACGCCCATTGCTCCCAATTCCGACAGCAAAATCGCCATGCGGACATCGACTACTCCATCCATGGCGCTGGCGATGATCGGGATTTCTCGATCGATCCCGCCAATCTGCCACTTGGTATCTGCCAAACTCGGGTCGAGGGTGCGCTGTCCTGGTACTAGCGCGATTTCATCTATGCCGTAAGCTCGGCGAGCACTTTTGCCCCGCCCAATTTCAATATTCACGCTGTTTCACTTCCACAATGTATTTAAATTAGAGTAACAAAATCGTAGCCTGTCAGCAGGTAGCGATCGCACGGCTGTCTTTAAAAAAAGCTCGGCACTGATTCTGATTGTATTCTGATTATATGAAATCGAAGGGGATACTTTTCCTCAGCAACGGCCACGGGGAAGACTCGATTAACTGTCAAATTCTCCAAGCTTTGAGAGTATCTGGCGCGGATGTTGATGTTTCGGCAATGCCGATTGTAGGTGACGGGGCTGCTTACCGTCGATCGACCGTGCCCATTATTGGGCCCACCAGTCAAATGCCGTCTGGGGGAGTTTTTTACATGAATCCCCTGTTTTTCCTCAAAGATATTGGGGCGGGGCTGATTGCTTTGACTTGGCAGCAATTGCAAGCTGTTTGGACGGATTCGCGCCGCTGCGATTTGGTGGTGGCGACTGGGGATATTGTCGCCGGGGCGATCGCCCATGCCAGCCACCGCCCCTATATAATTTTTCTATCGGCCCATTCTAGTTATTACGAGGGGCGAGTCGATTTGGGTTTAATCTTGTGGCAGTTGCTTTGCTCAATGTCTGGCGGTTTTTACTAGAGATGCTTTGACTGCTGCTGACTTAAACCGACAGGGTTTAAAAAAAGCTCAGTTTGTCGGCACACCTGTCATGGACAACCTCAATTCTACGGGCAAAGATTTGCAGTTAATACCCGGAGTTCGGACGATCGCCATTCTCCCAGGTTCTCGCCTTCCAGAAGCCACCAACAACCTCGTTTTGCTCCTGGAACTGGTTAAAAAAATTGCTAGTAACTCTACTGTATCAGTGCAGTTTCGGGCAGCTTTAGTTCCAGCTTTGATGCCTGAATTAGATGATATTGCGGCGCTATCCGCATGGCAAATGCGATCGGGCAAGTTAATTCCTCAACACATAAAATCACCGGAAAGGCACCCAAAATTAGGAGTTGAAGTGCTTTGTTATGCAGATGCTTTCGCCGATATTTTGCAGCAGTCGAGTTTAGTAATTGGGATGACTGGAACTGCTGTCGAACAAGCTGTGGGCTTGGGAAAACCTGTAATTGCAGTACCGGGAAAGGGCCCTGCATTTACCTATCGGTTTGCGGAGGCTCAAAATCGGCTTTTAGGTAATTCCGTGCAGGTTATTGGCACACAACCAGCAAATTCTGATATTCTCAAGGAAGCTGCTTTGGCAGTCGATCGCACTTTGCAAGATGATAAATATTTAGCCAGTTGCATTCAAAATGGTTTAGAGAGAATGGGGCGATCGGGCGGCAGCATAAAAATTGCTAATTACGTAACCAACTATCTTGGTTATTGATTGTAGTAGGGTGCGTCAGGTTTGAAATTTTCAAGGGCCACGAAAAGTCTAATTCTGACGCACCATTTATATTATGTCCGGTCGATTACCTCTAATACGGTAGGGGCGGGTTCACGAAAAATATCTGCCAATAATTGACAATCTCTAAAACCCGCCCTTTTAATCGCTCTATCGGACATGATATTATTCCCTGGTGCGTCAGTATGAGATTGTTGATTTGTCGCGAAAATAATTGTCGCTGACGCAGCCTACTGCTATTTCAACAACTCAGAAACAGTTTTAAATTCGTAACCTTTCGACTGCAAATCCTTGACAATCATCTCAGTTGCTGCTACGGTTTTCGAGCGATCGCCCCCGCCGTCGTGCATCACCACAATCGAACCCGATCGCACATTTGCAATCACCCGATTTGCGATATCTTCCGCCGTGAGTGTTTTTTCATAATCGTGGGAATCCACATCCCACATAATCAGTTTTTTGTGCATTTGGGACACCAAATAAGACAAAACTACAAATCGCCTACCCCAAGGCGGCCGAAAACTGATACTATCTTGTTTAACGCCCAACTCTTGCAAAAGTTTATCCGTTTTTTCAATCTCAGACAGCAAAACTTCCCGGGGTTTAAACATCATATCTTTGTGAGAGTAGGAATGGTTTGCCAACTCATCTCCCCTCGCTAAAATCATTTTCACGATTTCTGGATGTTTCTCAATATTGCGGCCGATTTCAAAAAAAGTTGCTTTAACTTGATAGCGGTCTAAGATATCTAAAAGCTGATTTGTATAGGGAGGATATGGCCCGTCATCGTAGGTGAGGGCAACAACTTTCACGTCGGTATCGGCGCGGTTGATGCCGAAATAATTGTGAAACTTAGTAATTTTAATTAACAGCGATACTGCGAAAAGTAACGCTATTGTGAAAAGCAGAAACTTTTGTAAAATTTTACCGATTCGCATAGCTGCACGCACTCGATCGAGAATGAAAGTGGATTGTTGTCAGATTACCACAATTGGGTAACGGGATCCTTAAGCTATTTTATCATTAATTATTGACGGTTACGAAAATTTTCATTTTTGGCGATCGTACAATAGCTAGACGCTTCAAGTGCCAGTACACTTGTACCATACATATAGCGTAAGTAAGTCCAGAGCAAAAAAGCAATAATAAAAGATCCGGAGTTGTGGGGGGTGTAAGGCAAGGATGTATATTCGCAGCGAGTTTACTGTTGCTCTCACCCGCTCCTCCCCATGTTATATTTATTTGTATACTCAACTTTTTTAGGCAGCAATAATTCCCAACATGATTTCACTGCCAGATATCACAATTGTCAGCCAGATTTACGAAAGTGCTAATTCCCTCGTATACCGAGGCATCCTCAAATCAAATCAGCAACCTTTGATTTTGAAACTCCTCAAAGAGGATTACCCCACAGCAGCCGAACTCTACCGCTATCAGCAGGAATACGAAATCACTCGCCTTCTCAACCTAGAGGAAACGATTAAAGCCTACGAACTGCGAAAATACGATAACACACAACTCATGTTGTTGGAAGATTTTGGAGGAGAGTCCTTAAAAATCCTGCTGGATGGCAGTCCCTTGGCATTACCAGAGTTTCTCCACCTAGCCATCCAAATCACAGATGCGTTAGGCAAAGTTCATCAAAAAAATGTCATTCACAAAGATATCAATCCATCTAATATTGTCTTGAATCCTCAAACTGGAAAATTAAAAATTATTGACTTTGGCTTATCTACCATCCTATCCCAAGAGAATCCCAGCCTCAAAAGTCCTAATCTTCTAGAAGGGACATTGGCTTATATGTCTCCAGAACAAACAGGCAGGATGAATCGCTCACTAGACTATCGCACTGACTTTTATTCTCTTGGCGTTACTTTCTATGAACTGCTAACCAACCAGTTGCCTTTTGAATCCGTTGATGCACTTGAGTTAGTCCATTGCCATATTGCAAAACAACCCACTCCACCTCATGAAAATAATCCAGAAATTCCCTTGACTGTCTCAGAAATTGTCATGAAGTTAATGGCCAAAATGGCGGAAGATAGATATCAAAGTGCTTGGGGAATCAACGCAGATTTAAAAACTTGTCTCGCTCAATTTAGAAATGGTAAATTTCAAGCTTTTTCCTTGGGATACCAAGATATTTATCCTCAATTGCAACTCCCTCAAAAACTGTACGGGAGAGAATCACAGATTGAGTCCTTATTGAGTGCCTTTGATCGTCTAGCGTCGAGACAAGAAAAACAAGTAGGGGCTGGTTTAGCAAATAACCTGAGTAACCCAACGACAACTCAGTCACAAAATCGACCCGTAGAGACACAAACTGAACTCATGCTAATTTCGGGATACTCTGGTATTGGTAAATCAGCTTTAGTTCAGGAACTGTATAAGATCATAACTCAAAAAAGCGGCTACTTTATTGCAGGTAAATTTGACCAGTTGCAACGCGATATTCCCTATCAAGCTTTAGTCGCGGCCTTCCAAGAATTGGTGCGACAATTGCTCACCGAAACTGAACCCCAATTACAACATTGGCGAGAGAAGATTCGACGTGCATTAGGAATCAACGGACAAATTATTATTGATGTCATCCCCGAAGTGGAACTGATTATTGGCAAACAGAATCCCGTCCCAGAATTACCTGCAACAGAAGCAAGAAATAGGTTTAATTTAGCTTTTCAAAATTTTATTCAAGTTTTTTGCCAAAAAGAACATCCCCTCGTCCTATTTCTAGACGACCTTCAGTGGACAGACAGCGCTACGTTGCAATTGCTCCAGTTGATCATGACCGATTTTACTACTCAATATCTGTTTGTAATCGGATCTTATCGAGATAACGAAGTCAGTGCAACTCATCCTACTATGCTGACTTTATCTGAGATGAAAAAACAGGGAGTAGTAATTAATCATCTCTCTCTTTCACCATTGAATTTAAGCCAGGTTAATGAATTCATTGCGGATACGCTGAAAACCGAGTGCGTCCCTACGCAAAGATTAGCCGAGTTGGTTTGGCAAAAAACACAAGGAAATCCCTTTTTTATTAAAGAGTTTCTCAAGTCACTTTATACAGAGCAATTGCTGAATTTTGATCCAAATGCTGGGGCTTGGTATTGGGATTTAGAGCAAATTATAACGAGGAATATTACTGATAACGTTGTTGAGTTCATGGCCGATAAAATTCAAACATTATCAGATTCCGCACAAAAAGTTTTACGATTAGCCGCTTGCATTGGCAACCAATTTGATTTAGAAACGCTTTCAATTATTAATGAAACTTCTCAAAAACAAACGGCTGATGAATTATGGAATGCTATTCAAGCAGGATTGATATTACCCCTTGGAGATGATTACAAATTCCTGAAAACAAACCGAGAGGCCAATGACTTAAAAATTACTTATAAATTTGCTCACGATCGCATCCAGCAAGCCGCCTATTCCCTAATTCCCCCAGACGACAAGCAAGCGGTTCACTGGAAAGTCGGGCAACTGTTGTTACAAAATACACCACCACAGGTACTCCAACAAAAGATTTTTGATATTGTCAATCAGCTCAACTTTGGTATTGAAACAATTGACGTTCAGTTAGAAAAAGATAAACTTGCTCCATTAAATCTAATTGCTGGCAAAAAAGCGAAGGCATCAGCAGCTTGGAAACCGGCATGGAATTACTTAAGCATTGGTATAAATTGCCTGAGTGCAGATAGTTGGCTTCGTCAGTATGACCTAAGTCTAGCACTGTATGTGGAAACAGTAGAAGCTGCTATCTTGAGTGGTCACGTTGAGGACATGGAAAAATTGGCTGACATTGTGCTTCAACAAGCTACTTCATTGCTGGACAAAGTGAAAGTCTATGAAGTCAAGATTCAAGCCTATACAGCACAAAACAAACCGTTAGAAGCGATAGAGACGGCACTTTCAGTATTAAAGCTGTTGGGAATTCGCTTTCCCAAGAACCCAAATAAATTAGATATTATCATTGCACTCGCCAGGACAAAGATCGGGCTAGCAGGGAAACGAATCGAGGACTTGATCGACCTGCCAGAAATGACTGATCCTGACAAAATAGCCGCCATGCGTATCCTATCAATTATGCTTTCTGCTGCCTATTTTGCCACACCAGAATTGTTTCCGCTGATCGTGTTTAAACAGGTTAATTTATCAGTAAATTATGGTAATACTCCGGTGTCATCCTATGCTTATGCTACCTACGGACTAATTCTTTCTGGAGAAGTCGTAAACGATGTTAACTCCGGCTATCTATTTGGAAAACTTGCTCTCTTGTTAGTCGATAAATTCAAAGTTGAAGGACTTAAATCTCGGACATTATTTATCTTTAATTACTTTATTAGACATTGGCACGAGCATATTAGGGAAAGCTTAGCCCCTTTGCTAGATGCTTACTTGATTGGACGGGAAACCGGAGATTTAGAATATGCGACTTTTTCAGCCGGCGCATACTGCTACTATTCCCTGGTAGCGGGCCAGGAACTGACAAGGCTGGAACGCGAGATGGCTATGTACAGTAACGCTTTCCTGCAATTTAATCAAGAAACATTCTTTTATTACAATCAACTCCAGTGGCAGGTCGTATTGAACTTAATGGGTCGGGCTGAAAATAAGTGCCGTTTAATCGGTGAAAGCTATGATGAAACAAAAATGCTGCCCATTCATTTGGCGGCGAATACTACAAATATTTGTCACTCTATCTATTTTTTTAAATTATACCTCGGCTATCTTTTTCAAGACTATCAGCAAGCCCTGGAAAATGCCGCCTTGGTTGAAAAAAATATAAACAGTGCTGTGGGCTCTGTTCCTCTTTCTCATTTTTACAATTCCCTTACTCATCTTGCTATATATTTTGATGTTTCTAAATATGAGCAAAAACAAATCCTGAAAAAGGTTGAATCCAATCAGAAAAAGATCGAGAAATGGGCGAGTTCAGCTCCGATGACTCACCTCCATAAATTCTATCTAGTGGAGGCAGAGCGGCATCGAGTTTTGGGTGAAAAGGCTAGGGCGATCGACTACTACGATCGCGCTATTGCCTTAGCGAAAGAACATGAGTACCTCAACGAAGAGGCTTTGGCTAATGAATTGGCTGCCAAATTCTACATCGCTTGGGGAAAAGAGCAAGTTGCCCAAGCCTATATGACAAATGCTTACTACTGCTATTTACGTTGGGGTGCAACAGCTAAAATCACTGATTTGGAACGACAGTATCCAGAACTTTTAAAGCGTTTTACGAAAGCCAATTTGTCGGATAAATCGCGCAACAGCCTGTCTGATACATCTAACAGCATTTCAGGAGAAACCCTGGATTTGGCAGCATTGATGAAAGCATCTGGGGCAATTGCCAGTGAAATTGAGTTGGATAAACTCCTGACGACTTTGATGAGAATCCTGCTGGAAAGTTGCGGGGCACAAAGTGGCTATCTAATTTTAGAGTCTCAAGGACAACTAAGAGTCGAAGCGTCAGGGAATGCTAACTCAAATCAGGTGATAGTGTTGCAATCAACTCCAATAGAAACCTGTTTGCCTTTGTCGATTATTCACTATGTTGAAAGGACTCAGGAAGGACTGATTGAAACCAATGTTGCCCGTGAAGGCAGATTTACCCAAGACGCTTATATCAAAACACAGCAGCCCAAGTCTATCCTTTGCGCTCCTCTGCTCAATCAAGGGCAATTAATTGGAATTGTTTACTTGGAAAATAATTTAGCAGATGGGGTTTTTACACCCGATCGCCTGGAAGTGATTCAATTACTTTCAACTCAGGCCGCGATCGCACTTACCAACGCCAGACTCTACACTCAAGTACAATCGACGCAAAATCGCCTGAATAAATTCCTCAATGCTATTCCCCTGGGCATCTCCGTTCACGACGCCAAAGGACAAATCATCTACACCAATCAAGTTGCACAGAAGTTACTGAATATTCAAGATTTACCAAAAGCCGAAACCGAAAAATTATCACAAACCTATGGCGTTTATCGCGCAGGCACTGGGGAGATGTATCCAGTCGAACAGCTACCCCTAGTGCGATCGCTTGGCGGTGAAACCGCGCAGGCTGATGACTTGGAACTATATCAAAACGAGCGGATTGTTTCTGTAGAATCAACCAGTACGCCCATTTTCGATGACACGGGTAATGTAGAATATGCGATCGCAGCTTTTCAAGATATTAGCGATCGCAAACAAGCCGAAAAAACCCTCATCGAAAATGTCCGCTTAGAACAGGAAATTAGCGATCGCAAAAAAACAGAAGCAGAACTCGAACAAGCAAAAGACGCTGCTGAAGCTGCCAACCTCGCCAAAAGCACTTTCCTTGCCAACATGAGCCACGAATTGCGAACTCCCCTGAACGCCATTCTCGGCTTTTCTCAACTGATGGAGCGGGATACAAATCTGTTAAATGAACAAAAAGAAAACCTCAACATTATTCATCGCAGTGGAGATCATTTATTATCTCTAATTAATCAGGTGCTTGACCTTTCCAAAGTCGAAGCTGGACGCATGACGCTCTCGGAAAATAATTTAAACATCCATCACTTATTAGCTGATATCGAGGATATGTTTGCGTTGAAAGCCAAAGATAAAGGCTTACAATTACGAGTTGAATGTGCTGCCGATGTTCCCAAATACATCTACGCTGATGAAGTTAAGTTACGGCAAGTGCTGATTAACTTAATCGGTAATGCCGTCAAGTTTACCTCTTCTGGAAGCGTGTCTGTAGAAGTAAAAAGTAAAAATGCCAAAGGCAAAAGTGAAGCCGAAACACAAATAACAAACAACCAACAACCAACAACCATTACCTTTGAAATAAAAGATACGGGAGTTGGCATGGCATCAGAGGAATTGAAGCAACTATTCAAGCCCTTCGTGCAAACAGCATCAGGTCAAAAAGTGCAGCAAGGAACCGGATTAGGACTGACGATTAGCCGCCAATTTATCCGCTTGATGGGAGGTGAAATAACTGTCATTAGTGACGGTAAAGCTTTCACTCCCGGAATGCCTCTGGGGGAATTATCTGATGATACAAAGCCTCTACCGACCTCTGGCACAACATTTCAATTTGACATTACTGTGGGCATCGCCGATCGCGCAATTCAAAACCAACCCTACAATCGTCGCGTTGTTGCCTTAGCTCCCAACCAACCCCAATATCGCATCCTAGTGGTGGACGATCGAGATTACAATCGGCAACTGTTAGTTAAACTCCTCAAACCTGTTGGTTTTGAAGTGCAAGAAGCGAGTAACGGTATTGAAGCGCTTGAAATTTGGGATTCATACTCACCCCATCTCATCTGGATGGACATGAGAATGCCCATTATGGATGGGTATGAAGCCACGAAACGCATTAAAGGCACCATTAAAGGTCAAGCTACTGCTGTTATTGCTATTACTGCTAGCGTGTGGGAAGAAGAAAAGGCAGTTATTTTATCGGCTGGTTGTGATGATTTTGTGCGAAAACCGTTCCACACAGAGGCCATCTTTGACATCATGACTAAACATTTGGGCGTCCTTTATATTTATCAGGAGCAAGAGCTACCATCTCCCCCTTCTAATGTGACTGGAGAATCGTTAAATTTCACGGATTTATTAGCAGCGATGTCAAAAGAATGGATAGTAAAATTATATGAAGCAGCTATTAACGCTGATTCGGAATTAGTTTTTCAAATCCTAGAGGAGATTCCTGAATCTCACGCTTTCGAGCTTCACACTCTCAGAAATTGGGTGACGAAGTTTCAGTTTGAGAAGATTCTGGATTTAACTGAACCCTTGGTTGGTGAATGATGATATTTTTAGGAATTACACAGGGGTGGTCAGAAACCGGGTTTTTTTACGAGAAGACGCGTTACAGCCCGTAGATTCGCTAAAAAACCCGGTTTCTAGCAGCCGTGGGAGTGCGTAAGTCCCGTTTATCTCATATGTTGCACCATTCTCCAGAACAGGCTTTCCGGCCTGTTCCACAAAAAGTGCATTTTCTTGTGGGGAGTAGGGGTTGGGCAGGAGAGCCCGCCCATAGAAGGGTTATTGAGAATGGTGCAATATTTCAGGTTTATCCTATTTGATGCTAGTACGCGGTTGGTTCTGTTCCAGAATTGACTTTAATGGCGACTGTTTTAAGTCTGTAAGATCGCGGATGGTAATTGAGCAACCGTCTCCCAATCTCACAGCAGTGAAATAATAGCATTTGCCAAGGTAATGACTTTCTAGATGAACCTCTCCTTCAAGCGATTCTCCAGTCTCAACAACTTCTACTAATAAATCAAACAATCCGGGACTCAATTGATTAAGCAGTTTTTTCAGCACGGGTTCGCCCGCGAGTTCTGTTCGTTTTTTCCCTAAGAGTCTGGCAAAGACAGGGTTAACTACCAAGCAGCGAAAATCTTCAATTTCTCCAGCGATATCTCCCCTCACCGCCTGCACTGCGGCTATTCCATCCAGAGATGAGTTTAGCAAATTTGCCAGCAGGCTGCGAGATTGGTAGGCAATTTCTGCGGTTTGCTGGTGTCGCTCGATTGCTTCTTTAAGCTGGCGTTTTTGGTGCTGGATAGTGACCTGAGTTTCGAGCCTAACTAGCACTTCTTCCGGCTGAAAAGGTTTAGAGATGTAGTCAACTCCCCCTACCTTAAAAGCTTTGACTTTATCAAAAACTTGGTCAAGTGCGCTTAAGAAAATAATCGGAATTTCTGAGGTTTTTTCATCCGATTTGAGGGCTTCGCAGACTTGATAGCCGTCTATGTCTGGCATTTTAATATCCAGCAAGATAGCATCGGGGGGATAATGGCGAACTGTCCTCAAAGCCATCGCACCATTGGTGACACCGCGAACTTTATACCCCTCCTTAGTGAGAAGTTTTGTTAGAAAATTAAGATTTTCTAGGAGGTCATCAACAATTAAAATGTTGCCTTTGCAAGTTCCTAATTCATTGATGTCACTTTCTCCTACCGAATCTATCGTCATAGGTTCGCCTTCGACTTCGGTCTCGGCTAGATCAGTGGTAGTGCTTTGCTTCTCTACCAGAGAGCGGAAGTTATTTTTAGTAACTTTTTCTCCCATTACGTCGGAAATGCGCTGCCAGAGGAGGGAAGATGAATCTTTGATATGTCCTACGCTGAGGTACAAACTGTCAGCAACAGCACTATAAGTTGCGTTTTTCCAAGCAGCTTTTAAGATTTCCTGCTCAAGAAAATTTAACGGTTTACTGGTTTTGGACTCTAAGGCTGATTCGATAAATTCTAGAGCTTGTTCAAAAGTCATATACAAATCAATCTCATCGGGTAAGGTTTTTCAGTTTTGCACCCTAGCTTTGAGTTATACACCGTACTAAGTCGGTGGAGAAATTCCTAATAGTTATTATGACAGACTTATTGACACTTACGCTCCTGGACGATCGCCCCCGATCGTGATTCCACCTTGTCGCAACCGGAAAAAGGCGATCGCGCCCCCCTAATTCTTTGTGAGGGCGATCGGCTTAAACCCTTTAATTGCAAGGCTTTTAAGTTTCTTGTCACCCCGTCAACGCCTACGACATCGAGTCTTTGACATATATAAAGCTCTTAACAAATCTGAAAAACGGGTTCATTTTTCATAAATCTGAGTTCGCTACCTAGCGGAGAACCGTATAACTCACTACCAAGGCTTGTATTTATCCAAAAGACAAGCCTTGATTAGTTTTTATATGGTCAAGTAAAAACATCCGCCGATTAGCGCAGACAATTACATTAATTTTCAGTATTATTACTGATGTATTTTAGCACGTCATATGTTATGCCTCAGAAATAGACCAATTAGGCAACGACCCGCCTTTACGATCCGACTTTTCCGACTTGCTTGATTCCCTTTACTATAACATAGTATTGAATAGCATCTACCAAAAGACATAAAAAAATACCAGTCATGCTGTTGATCTGCTCTATAGATAGATAGTAAAACCAGGGCGTCCGACTTTTCCGACTTTATGATCCGACTTTTCCGACTTTATGATCCGACTTTTCCGACTTGCTTTATCCGGATTGTTTACACATACTATTGAATAGCACCCACCCAAAGACATAGAAAGGTAGCGATCGATCTGTTTACCTGCTCTATCTAAAGGTAGAGGCTAGCACCAGTCAGGTTATCTATCTGCTCTACAGGCTGCAGGTAGCAGTGATCTTACCTAGTAACCAGTTCTTGGAGAGAACTTTCTTAACCAGCCAATCGATGGGTTTGCTCAATGAGCTGACATCGATCTAATTTTCCAAGCTGAGTTCCTCGCTGCAGAGCATACAAACTCCCCAAATTGCAGCTCAATTTCTGTGGAAATTTATAGCCTTTAGAAGGATAAATTGTTTCATTTATGAACCCGTTAATAGTGGCGGGAAAATTAGATTCTTTAAGTCAGATAGATCAGTATGTCCTCGCGGTAGCAGCGGAAGCTGAGCTGAAAAAAAAAGCATCTTACGGGCTGCGCCTAGCAGTCGCTGAAATGGCCACAAATATCATCATTCACGGTTATGAAGAATCGGGCAGAGAGGGGAATTTGGAGTTGTGCGCCGAACTCAGCGATCGAAATTTGACAATTGTTATTGAGGATACAGGAGTCACTTACGATCCCATCGAGCAAGCCCTACCTAGTGATTTGGATAAACACCTGCACGAAAAAAGTATTGGAGGGCTAGGAGTTTATCTGGCTATCCAAGGCGTAGATAAATTTTCTTACGACCGGGTATAAAATCGCACTCGCAATATATTTACGGTCGAGCGGAAAGGTAATAGATAGGAAAGGGCATCCCGGCGTTCAAATCGGCCTAATTTCCAACTAGAGAAGCCATACTGCTTTTTGATTGAGCGACGTATAAAAACAGGAGTACGACTGTGGGTTCTTACGTTAAACAGACTAATCCAGACAATTTAGAGAGCTCTCTTTTAAGGTAACGCCTCATGGAAAATTACAAAAATGCCGTTTTGGATGATTTAGCCCTCCAAGAAGGACTGAAGAAAATAAACCCCAAAGTGGGTTATTTTGTGACAAGAGTGGCTGGAGAAGCTTGGGGGCTGCCGCTCATCGATCAAAAGACAAAAGCTCTCATCACCATTGCTGTAGATGTAGTGAATCAGGATCAAGTTGGCCCTGGGAACCCCTTTGGAGCTCACGTCTCTATGGCTCTCAACCAGGGAGCTACTTATGAGGAGATTGAAGAATTACTGCTGTTTATGTGCATTTATGCTGGCTTCAATAAAGTAGCTGGTTGTTTTGGGGTGTTGAATGAGATAGTCGCTCAGATGCGATCGGCTTAGTGGCTAATTTATATGTCGATCGCAGATTCCTCACCCGTCCATTTATCATGACTCATGACTCAGCAGTCATAATTCCTGCTTTCATCACTTATGCAAACTCAGGTAGCAAGTTAAATCGATCCTGTGGAAAAAAGTTAATACTTTATTCACAGTTAAGAAACAGATTGCTTTACTACTAGCATTTAGGATTGCTACCGGAATTGCTGTTATAGCAGTTTTTCTTCCTTTCCAAGTTTTCGCTCACACTTCCCATAGCGATGGTACAAACACTACAAATATTCAAGGGTTGAGTTTTCCCAAGATGATCACAGATAAAAATCCAGCTTTAATTTTAGGGGGTGGTGAAACATTTGCTTTTGTTAAAACAGGCAAAACCACTTGCGGACAGTACGCAATGGCAGAAGCAGTGGTTGCAGCAGGAGGCGGCCCACCTCCCCATATTCACCATCATGCAAATGAGTGGTTTTACTTTCCAAATGGGGGTATAACGCTGATGCACGGTAGTACGCTTTACCAAGAAATGAAAGATATCCCAGGAGTAACTGCGCCTCAAGAAAGCCTGCATTTGGAAACCGTTAAACCCGGTAGTGTTTATTACAGTCCTAAGCAATATGTGCATGGATTTGTGAATAATTCAACCGAACCGAGGAAATTGACATTTGTCTGGACTCCCGATGAGGATAAAGTCGGCATTTCTAATTACTTTTTAGCCGTTGGTCAAAAAGTTTTAGACCGAGCGAATCCACCAGCCGTTAATCCTGAAAATAGAGCGCGATACGTCAGCGAAGGGCCTAAATACGAAATTAACCAAAGCGCACACTTTTGGGAATATGTAGACTCGGTTGACTATAACTTCCCCAAAATGGAATCACACCTAGATGAATTACAGGCTTTATTAGCTCCTGATATTGAAGGAGGAAAGGGTAGAAACTGTAAATAATTAACTCACCAACTTAATTCATGGTTATAGCCATAATTTGCTACTTTCTCAGTGAGTATTAAAGCCACCCCCAGCAAAAGGAGCTATGATTTCACAGCTAAAAAAGAACTTGAATTTGCAACACATAAAACTAATCAACAAAATTATTGGAGTCAGAAACTATGGCCGGTTCCCATCAAGCACATACTGATAATACAGTGATAGCTCAGCCTATTCTGGCGAGTCAGCCTACTCTGGCGAGTCAGCCCACTTTTGCAAGTCAGGCTCAAGCCGTCACTTATCAGTTTACTAACGCTACAACAAAGAATTTTCAGGACTTAATCCCCCCTACCAGTGGCGGTTTACTGAAAAACTTATTAGATACAACGGATAATGAAACCGCTTTTAGCAGTCAAAATGGATTGCTAAAGCTCAACCTCACTATGGGGTACACCAATCAGGTAAAAATTGATGGTTTAGGTGTTTTACAAGATAATCCAGAACCTGCCGGTCAAGGAGAAACATCTAAGCCCCGCTTGATGACCTATAACGGCTCTTGGATCGGCCCTACTTTAATTGCCAATCCGGGCGATCGCTTAGATTTATCTATCCAAAACCAATTAGGCGAAGCCACTAATTTTCATTCTCACGGTCTTCATGTTTCTCCATTAGGACAAGGCGATAATGTTTTAATTCAGATTGATCCTCAAGAAACATGGAATACCGTAATTGATATTCCTGACGATCATTTTACAGGAACGAATTGGTATCATCCCCATTTACATGAAAAAACTGATGCACAAGTTCAAGGAGGATTGAGCGGGCTATTAGCCATCGATCCTAACAAAGAAATTAAGAAATACGAAGGGTTAGAAAATGCTCCTCTGAAAATTTTTGGTCTGAAAAGCATTTATTACGACAAAGCATCTTCTAATCCCGCTGAGGGCGTTTACAAAATTGGCCAGCCCTCTCCCCCAACAGGCGGAATATTGGACAATGTGATTTATAGCGTTAATGAGCAATACAATCCCACCGTCACTATGAATACAGGTGAGTGGCAGGTGTGGACGATGGCTAATTTAGGCAATAATAGTTGGTTTAACATCAAGTTAGTGGACGAAACGGGTAAAAACGATCAACCGCTGTACATTATTGGCAATGATGGTGATAACGGTGTTATTCAGACTCCTTCACAAACCGATACCATTTTTGTGCCACCAGGAAAGCGGATGACTGTCTTGGCAAGGGTGTCTCAGCCTGGAAAATATTACCTCCTCAATAATGCTTCCGAAGCCATCACTCCCATTGACCCTAATAAAACACCGAATGGTTATTTTGATTTTTTAACACCTAATGGGTATTTAAATGATGGGCATTTGAAGCATCCGCAAGCAGTTATTGGAACAGTAGAAGTGGCAGGTCAACCTGCCCCAGCAGATGTTGCACCTCCGCAACTCCAAAAAGCTTTACCCTCATCTGAGGGTTCAAAATTACTGGCTGCCACACCAGATAATTATGGGCAATCTGATGGTGCAAAATTACTCGCTGCCACACCAGATAATTATCGGCAATTAGAATTTAAAACTCAAGAGAAACCCCAAGGAGGTAAACCAGATTTTCTAATTAATGGGGAAAAGTGGCCAAATGTTCCTGTGATTATGCCGATGTTGGATACAGTGGAAGAATGGAAGCTGGTTAACGCCTCGGGAGACAAGGGGATTGTAGAGTGGCATCCGTTTCACATCCACCAAAATGACTTTACAATTAAGTCGATTAATGATGTTCTCCTCACAGATTTATCGGATTTTGTACGGGATACTGTGGCCTTGTCTCCACCTTATAAACCTGGAACTTCTACAGAACAAAATCCCTTTGGAACTCCACAAGTTAATGGCGACCCCACTAAAGTTGTCATCCGTATGGGGTTCAAGGATTTTCCAGGAGCCTATGTTTATCACTGCCATATTTTGAGTCACGAAGATTCCGGGATGATGGGAACAGTGCGAGTAATTCTCAATACCGAGAAGACATGGTTAGCCTCAGACAGTCAGCCTGGAGAGAAGGGAATTGTCAATCTTTACAATGCGGCAGATAGGAACAAACGCAGTCAGTTGTTGCCTTTTGGCGAAAATTACCAAGGAGGAATTAAAACCGCTGTTGGTGATATTAACCGAGATAATGTTACGGATATTGTCACGGCCCAAACCTCCGGTAATAATCCCACCATTAAAGTCTATGACGGTAAAAGCTTAGCCGGGTTCAGAGAATTTCAACCCTTTAGCGGTAGCGGTCAGAGACAGGTTTCTGTAGCGGTCGGAGATGTCAACGGCGATGGTTACGGGGATGTGATTGCAGCTAGCCGTCAAGAAGTCAAAATTTACAGCGGTCAAGACAATAATGTTCTATACAGCTTGCAGAATCTTTTTGGTACGAACTACGAGGGAGAAGTTCGGGTAGCTGCAGGAGATGTGACTGGGGATAATTTTGATGATATTATTCTCACCCAAGGCGAAGGAGGAACCGGCAGAGTCTTAATTTATGATGGATTAGCTCTAGGAAAAAATTCCCAAACTGCACCCATAGAATATAAGCCTTTTGGTGATAATTTTCAAGGTGCTTTAAACGTCACTACGGGTTATCTTTTGGCAAAACAAAGCCACCAAGCTAACCTAATTGTTGCCACTGACTCTCCCAGCAATAACAATCAAGTTCACATTGCTAGCTATAATAATGGAGAAGGTCATGGAGCTTCCCATTCTGAAAAAGTTGCTCCCCATTTTCATCGAGCTACAGAGTTCACTGACTTCAGCATCAATAAAAAATTAGACAAAATTAGTGGCTCTTTTGCTGACCTGAGTAAAGGGCGAGGAAAACCGATTTTAATGTACGAAGGGAACGATAAGTTAGAGCTACTTCACTTGGATGAGAAGAATCAACCGATATTCGAGGATGGCTCCTTTTCCGAGGCTCGTGACATAACACTTTACGGCAGTCAGGAGCATAATTACTTACAAGGTGGCGCGGGGAATGATGCCCTCTATGGAGGCAAAGGCAACGACACACTTATCGGAGGACAAGGTAATGATTTTATATCGGGAGAAAAAGGCGACGATCTGTTGACTGGAGGAGCGGGAAAAGATATATTTGAAATAGCTGTGCCGCTGGGTTTTAATAATAGTAATAATCCACTCGGTTCTATCAGTGGTTCTATCAGTGGTTTCGACACCATCACAGACTTCAACGTGAAAGAGGATTTAATTCAGTTGTCTAGTGGTGTCAGGTTTGACGATATATCCCTACAAGATGTAGAGCAAAATGTCGTCTTAAAACTCAAAAATAGCGGCCTAGCAATCGCACAATTGAATAATGTAACATCTTCTAGCTTAAGCAGTGCTAAATTTAACATTTTTTAGGCTTATGCTCAGCTCAATTTCCGCCACCAATTCAAAACTCTTTGGGAGTTTAGACTAAGCACGTCTTAAAGCGCGGTTAGATTTAAACTTAAGAACGGCAATGGGATCTGGTGAAGAGCTATGAGGCTCAACCACTAGCATAGATCCCAGCGACCGTTGACGTTCTCTTCGGCTGACAACCTCAAAAAAAAACTGTCTGCGATAGTTTCAAGAGACAGTGTAAGGGTAGAAAATTGAGAATTCAACAAAAAATCTCAAATCTACCTGCATGAAGTTTGAACAATTACAGGAATTTCGTCAACTTGCTTATGAATGCCTCGGCAATGCCTGCATATGCCACTTTTGAACTAGTAGATGCGGTGATGACGACTCGCCACGTCTCATGTGCGAGGAGATTTGGCTCGCTCGTCCTTTATTTCGGCGTGAGTGTAAGAGCGTTTATGAAGCGCTGCAAGATTCTAGACCCTACCCGTGAAAAATTGATGCAATTATACATTCAACAGATGTCACAAGTGGAACGCCCACTATTGGCGATAGATCATACAGCATGGTTGAGACCCCATGCACCTACCCTCAAAGAGCGGACCTATGAACATCAACCCCGATTGTTTCCCAACTACGCTTCAACGAGCAGAGTAATGTTGTCAAGTCTCACGACGCGAACAACTTCACCGGGTTGCAAAGTTATTTCTCGTTAGCGAAGCCCTCAAAGAGGATCGCACTTCGTCGGCCACCAACTGTTTTGGAAACGAACGCGACCGCATTCTTGAGGGCGAATTTGTTCATCCACGATCGCTGTTTCAACATCGTTAATAGACATAGCTGCTTGCTCCTGAATATAAACTCGACTTGATTTGTGAGGATTTCAGAAGCTTGTCTGTCAACTTCCCCTCCACACTCAACAGTGTCAATTCTGATTATTATTTGAGCGGTTTATACAGTATTTTAGGCATTTGCTACCGGATATTATGCGAAATAAATCAATCCATACAATGCCATTAAATATCAGAAATCTAAGCCACTAAATCTTGGCAAATTATAGCGAAAAACAGCGAAAGTGAAAACAGCAAACAAGCAAATCTGGAATTCTGGAAAGTTAACGCTGCAATTAATATAGGTTTTTGTCAAATAGAAATGCGGGAATTATAATCAGCTAGGGAGATATTTGTCAAGCTGAAAAATTCGCGGTATGCAATCGGGATTAATAGCTATTCGATCGATGTCGGGTTAGCTTAGGATCGCGAATTAAATAACTTACAATTTTAATTGTTATTGTGGGATGGGCGTCCCGCCCGTCCTTTTTGGAC
>NZ_JAUBTV010000112.1:0-19469 GCF_036705145.1 Microcoleus sp. B5-D4
TAGTTAGACTAAAAAAAGCTTTATGGCTTTGATTTTTGAAAAATACCAGTAAGATAATCACATCTGCGGAATGTGGGGTGCAAACAACGCTTCAATTACTTTTAATGCTCCAACGACTAACTTAAATGCAAATATTGTCACCAACGAACAGAAGGTAGTGCCCTGAAGGAAAGGATAGAGTAAGTTACTATTAGAGAGAAGTGTTTATCATAGTGTGATATGACAGTAGAGATTCCCCATTGTCCTAATTGTGGCTCAAAAGAAGTTAGTCGTAACGGTCAAACTCGGCATGGTAAACAAAACTATAAATGTCGAGAATGTGGTCGTCAGTTTGTTTTAAATCCGGCATGGAAACCTATTACAAAAGAACAAAAGGAGTTAATGTCACGGATGCTACTTGAACGTATTTCTCAGGCGGGAATTGCTCGGGTACTACAAGTGTCAGAAGATACAGTGCAGCGATACGTTAATAGCCAAGCGGCTGCTGTTAAGAAGCAAGTGGAGGTGACTCCCAAGGAAAAAAAGCGCTTGAGTGTTCAGATGGATGAGTTATGGTCATTCGTTGATAGTAAAGGAAATCAGCAGTGGGTCTGGCTGGCATTGGATGCCCAGACTAGGGAAATTGTTGGTGTACATATTGGAGATCGTAGCGCAGTATCGGCTCAAGCTTTATGGGATTCAATGCCACCAGTGTACCGTCAATGTGCAGTAATTTATACCGACCATTGGAGTGCTTATGATTCTGTATTGCCCAGCAAGCGTCATCGCAGTGTAGATAAAGATAGTGGTTTGACTAGCTATATCGAGCGCTTTAACTGTACTATTCGACAACGAGTATCTCGACTGGTAAGAAAGAGCTTAGGCTTCTCTAAAAAATTAGAAAATCATCTTGCTGCTATTTGGCGGTTTGTGCATCATTACAATGCTAATTTACAACTCTAAATGCCTACTTTTCTTTGAATTCAGTTTTATTCTCTCGATCCTTTCCTTCAGGGGACTACCGAACAGAATATTACCTTTGGTGAGCAAGTCTCTCTCGGTACGGGTTCTAATGTCATTCTCGATACTGGGTTAACGAATGCAGGCGACATTACTTTTGGGGGAACGGTTGAGGGCGATGGCAACCTAGTTTTGACTACAGGAACAGGCGTTATTAATGTCAACGGGCCTATTGGAAATCCAGTACCTTTACGTTCCCTGACAACAATCAATTCTTTCGATGTTAAGAGTCCGATCGATTTTTCGCTTGAAACTACAGGCGATATTACCGTTGGTAGTATGAGAAATCCCGGACGGGCGATCGCCCTTACCAGCACTAAGGGCAATATTGATACGACTGCAGGGGCAATTGATACCACATCCACTACCGGAAATGGTGGCCCGATCGCACTCAGTGCTAACAATACGATTAACGCTAGCAATCTTAACTCTAGTTCCACTGCTGGTGCTGGCGGAAAAATCGATATCACTAGCACAACTGGCGATATTGTTGCAGTCTCAGGATTATTTAACTCTAGTTCTACTTCCGGTGCTGGCGGAGATATCACCATCGCAACTCCCAATCAAGTTGGGATAAGTGGCATTGATGCTAATGGATTGCCCGGTACAGGAAATATTAGCATTAGTGGTAGTGAGATGGGCTTTTCGGGACTCCCAGATTCCGTGCAGGGTAAAGGTACTTTGTCTATTAAGCCGTTTTCGCCGAACGTAGGAATTCGCTTCCAGAAGGAACTTGCTGACGATCCGCAGGCGATCGATTTAGGAACGCCCTTTTTATCGGCATTGGCTAATGGATTTAGTGAAATTGTTTTGGGAACTAATAGTACCACAGGCAAGATCACTGTAGAAAATTTGCAGATATCTTTTAAAGATCCTGTGACTTTCAATACTCAAGGCACTATTTCTGTAAATCCCGATAGCTCGATTTTGGGAACTGATAATGCTTCAATTACTCTCAATGCTACAACTAATAACCTGAACGGCAATCTTACCACCCAATCTCAAGATATCACAATTAACGGCAATACCTTAGTTGGAGATAGCGTCTTAGTCAGCAATGGCATTTCAGCAGGTGGCAATATTCTATTTAACAATAATATTGATGGCAGTGGCAATCTCACTTTAGAAACAGGTACTGGAAAAATTGAGGTTAAAGGTTTAATCGGCGATGCGACAGTATTAGGAAATCTCACCGTCAACAGTGCTGGTTCAACTACATTTAATGCTGTCAACGCTACCAGTTTCACCACCAATGCTGGCGGTACAACCGAACTTAAGGGCGATGTCACTACAACTGGCACTCAAACTTATGGAGATGCTGTTACAATTGCCAACAATCCAATTCTCGAAGGCCGCGAAATTACTTTCAATAATACTGTTGACGGCAGCAGCGAGTTGACGGCGAATGCGGTTAGCGGTAATGTTACCTTCAATGGTGCAGTTGGAAATCCCACAAATGCGATCGGCAATTTAACAGCTAACTCTACAGGAACAACCGCATTTAATCAAACAGTCAATGCCGCGAGTTTGACTACAGATGCTGACGGCATAACTCAAGTGAAGGGAAATGTTACTACAACTGGCAGTCAAACTTATGGAGATGCAGTTACAATTGCCAACAATCCCATTCTCGCAGGCAGCGAAATTACTTTCAATAATACTGTTGACGGCACCAGCGATTTAACTGTGAATGGGGGTACTGGTAATGTTACATTCAATGGTGCAGTTGGTGCTGTAACTCCGATCGGCAATTTAACAGCTAACTCTACAGGCACAACCGCATTTAATCAAACAGTGAATGCCGCGAGTTTGACTGCAGATGCTGGCGGCACAACTCAAGTCAAGGGAAATGTTACTACAACTGGTGCTCAAACTTATGGAGATGCAGTTACAATTGCCAACAATCCGATTATTTCAGGTGACAGCATTACTTTCAATAATACTGTTGATGGTACCAGCAATTTGACTGTGAAGGCGACTAGCGGTAATCTTACCTTCAAAAGTGCGATCGGCGAAACAACTCCTCTCACAAGTTTAACTGCCAACAGCAAGATATCTTTAGGCGGGAATGTCACTACAACCGGCAGTCAAACTTATGCAGATGCTGTGACGGTTGCCAATAATCCGATTCTCGCAGGCAGCGACATTAGTTTCAATAATACAGTTGACGTGGCTGGCAATCTCGGTATTGCTGCGGACAATGTTAATCTTAAAGGAACTGTAACAACCACCAATGACGGCACGCTCACAATTACCAATAAGGTGAATCTCAATATTGAGAAAAACCTGAACTTGGACGGTGAATTTATTCAAAATGGCGGTGGAACAGTTGCGGCTAGCGGAAATATTACAACAACTAATGATAACATTAGTTTTAGCGCTCCGGTGACATTAAAAGCTCCTGTAACTTTTACACTGGGGGATGCAACTATTGATTTCGGTTCGAGTTTGTCAGCAGGTAGTAACCCGCTGACTTTAAGGGCAGGTGAAATTAATTTTTCGGGGAATGTTTCGGGTACGGGCGTGCTAACGCTGCAACCAGCAACAGCCGGACAAAATATTGTTGTTGGCGGAACAGATAACAATACTAGCGCTTTAGATTTGACTGCTGCGGAACTTAATTTGATTCAAAATGGATTTAGCTCGATCGCGATCGGGCGATCGGATAGCAGTGCAAATGTTAGTATTTCCTCTAATCTTACATTTTTAGATCCAGTAAATATTCAAACGGGAACGGGTACGATCGCACTTGATGGCACTCTTACCGGCAATGACAACAGCAGCATTGCTCTCAAGGCTGCCACAATTAATTTGAATGATGGCATCAATACCAATAAAAATCCGATCGATCTCAACGGCACTGTCACACTCGGCAACGATATTAATCTCACTACCGGCGGCGGAGATATTAAGATAATTGGTGCGATAGGTGGTAATCATTTGTTGAACTTAGATGCCGCTACAGGCAATGTGTTAGTGCAAGGAAATATCGGAGAAACAACGCCATTATCTGTTTTGAAGGCTACTGCATCAAATGCAGAATTTATTGGAAACGTTAACAGTAATTCTGGTTTTAATATTACGGGATTAAATACTAAATTAGGCGGTAATATTACCACTAATAACGGCAACCTTAATATTAGCAATGCTGTGGTTTTGACAAAGGATGCGGTATTTAGTACGGCAGGGGGAAATATTGCTTTGGGTGCGATCGACAGTGACAGCATTAATGTCCGCAACTTAACTCTAGCCTCCGGTAGCGGCAGCATAACTTTCAACGGTGCGGTGGGTGCCACCAGCAAGTTAGGAAATCTTGCGATCGAAAATGCTGGCAATGTGACAGGAAACTCGACAATTAACGCGCAACAATTGACAGCACTAAACACAGAAAAAGTCAATTTATTGGGAGATGTCACCGCCGCCAAAGTCGATATTACTGCCAAGGGTGATCTAACCGTTAAAAATATTACTGCTAATGGCGGAGAAATTCTATTTACAACTGGTAACAATTTCACCGCAGGCAATTTGAATACATCGGCAAACAGTGGCGGCAACATAACTGTTAAGGCGATAACTTCAATTACAACCGGACAAATTAACTCTAGCGGTATAGTCGGAAATGCCGGCAATGTGTTCTTAGATCCGATCGGCGATATTCAAGTAGAGTTTATCAATGCCGAAGGCGGTACAGGCGGCACCGGTGGCGATGTCACAGCAATAACAGGCAATTATTTCCGCGCTACGGGTACTTTTTCCACCCCACTGTCGCCGACGGGATTTGCTAGCATTTCTACTGCTGGCGGCACAGGTAGCGGAAATATCGCAATTACACACGCTGGGGGAGATAGAGGGACGCCGATTCAACCGTTTGTGGTAGGGGATGCTGCTAGCAACGGTACGGCGGGTGCAATTACCACGGGACAATCTACCATTACATCGCAGTCGTTTCCGCGTTCTAGTAGTGTTGGTAATATTGTATTTTCCACTGATGACGCGATCGACCCGCCGCCAACACCAACTCCCACTCCGGTAGAAACTCCGACTCCGACTCCGAGTGAAACTCCCACTCCGGTAGTAACTCCAACTCCGACTCCGAGTGAAACTCCCACTCCGGTAGAAACTCCGACTCCGACTCCGAGTGAAACTCCAACTCCGGTAGTAACTCCAACTCCGACTGCAATTGTCACTCCAACTCCGGTAGTAACTCCCACTCCGACTGCAATTGTCACTCCAACTCCGGTAGTAACTCCCACTCCGACTGCAAGTGTGACTCCAACTCCGGTAGTAACTCCCACTCCGACTGCAGTTGTCACTCCCACTCCGACTGCAGTTGTCACTCCCACTCCGCTAGTAACTCCAACTCCGACTGCAGTTGTCACTCCAACTCCGGTAGTAACTCCAACTCCGACTGCAGTTGTCACTCCCACTCCGCTAATAACTCCAACTCCGACTGCAGTTGTCACTCCCACTCCGCTAATAACTCCAACTCCCACTCCGGTAGTAACTTCAACTCCGACTGCAGTTTTCACTCCCACTCCGCTAATAACTCCAACTCCCACTCCAAGTGTCACCCTAACTCCCACTCCAAGTGTCACTCCCGCTTCGATCGATCCTACGGAAATACAAGTGCCCACACCTGTGACAGCGCCAAACTCGCCCACAGCCGCCGATACACCCACACCCGAACCGTCAACCTCCGATGAACAAGACTTTAAACGCCCCGAAAGTCGATCGCTAGACAATCTCGGTGTTGCTGCTGCCGATCATCGAATTTTAACCATCGATCAAAGTATCATCAGTCAATTACCCGCTGGCATCGTAGCCTCTTCACTCGCATCCCAACAAGCACCAACAGTTAACCCTACTTCTAATTTAGTTCTGGGATATGTTCCGTCTCCCGATCGACTTTTTGAAGGTAACGACATACAGAAAACAGTCTGGGGAATCGAAGAAATGAGGAATCAAGAATTTGCAGAATACCTGGGGGTAGAAGCCAACATCCTAGAGGAAAAAACCTTGATTTCGACATCCCAACAAACTTTACAAAATATCGAACAGCAAACCGGCAAGCGGTCTGGTATTATCTACATGGTCTCGCGAGAAGATCAATTGGAACTAATTTTAGTTCCTCCCGCCGGGTGGCCGATTCACTACAGCGTCCCCGAAGCCAACAAAGCAGCTCTTTTCCCCACCGTCCAGGAGTTTCGCGCTGAAATCACCAATCCCGCAAAACGCGATACTAGCACTTATCTAGCCGCCGCTCAGCAACTATATAAATGGGCGATCGCACCCCTAGAAAAAGACTTACAAAACTTAGGAATTCAAACTTTGTTACTATCAGTCGATCCGGGATTGCGGAGCCTGCCCTTTGCCGCTTTGCACGACGGTAAAGGCTTCTTGATTGAAAAATACAGTTTCAGCCTAATTCCGAGTTTTAGTTCGACTAATACCGATTATAAAGCTGTTAGAGACGCCACAGTGCTAGCAATGGGAAGGTCAGAATTTGTTGACCAACAGCCCTTGCCCAGTGTGCCGATCGAATTGCAGGCGATTTCGGCTCAGTGGCAGGGCCCATCTTTCCTCAATTCTGCTTTCACTTTAGATAATCTCACGTCGGAACACGCCAAGGGAGGATTTCGGATCGTTCATCTAGCAACTCACGCTGAATTCAAACCGGGAAAAGCGAGCAATTCCTACATTCAAATGTGGAATTCCAAATTGCAGCTCGATCGCATGGAGAGTTTAAATTGGCGCAATCCGCAGGTAGACTTGTTAGTATTGAGTGCTTGTAGAACTGCTGTGGGCGATCGGGAAGCAGAGTTAGGTTTTGGAGGTTTAGCAGTAAAATCCGGCGCGAAATCTGCTTTAGGGAGTTTGTGGTATGTTGACGATGGAGGCACTTTGGGGCTAATGAGCGAATTTTACCACCAGTTGCGAGGAGCCACAACTAAGGCAGAAACTCTGCAACTTGCTCAACAGGCGATGATTGCTGGTAAAGTTCGGATGGAAAACGGACAGTTAGTAACAACAGCGAGCAACTTGAATTTACCGCCTAATATACAACAACAAAACCAAGATTTTTCTCATCCTTACTACTGGAGTAGTTTCACAATGATCGGAAGCCCTTGGTAAGCGGTCATCTTGATTTCTTGAGTCTCGCGTTGCGCGGACTTTGGTTGTGTAGTAGCGGTTTCAACCGCCCACTGACTCTATTTCTGCTTCATCACCACCAAAGTAATATCATCAAAAACCCTCTGAGTGCCCATATACTGCCGCACATCATCAATCACAGCTTCCCGAATTTCTTGGGCACAGCGCTGACGATTTTCAACCACCACTTCCCACAACCTCTTTAATCCGTACTGCTTTTTATTAATATCGAAAGCTTCAGGAATTCCATCAGTATAAAGCACCACCACATCCCCAGGATTTAACTGCACTTCTGAAGAAGCAATAAACTCGCCAATCTCTTCTACTAAGCCAATGGGAAAGCCTAAATCCATCGTGTCTATGCGCTCCAATTTTCCATCAGCACGCACCACAATCATTTCCTCATGTTGTCCGCTTAATTTGACGACACCTCCGGCATAGTCTAAGATAGCTAGAGACATATTTCTAGAGGAGTCCATGCGCTGGAGATTGTCATAAAGAGTCTGGTTGAGGACATCCAAAAACTTCACTGGATCTGTTTCGTTCATTTTCTGAAGCGTCCTGACAGCCGTTTGTGCCATAATCATCAACACGCCACTTTCTAAACCATGTCCGGTGACATCGCCAATACTAATTTTTACTTGGCCATCTTGTTGCAATACATCGTAGTAATCGCCGCCCACTTCGTCAGCAGGTTCCATAAAACCTGCTATTTCTAAGCCTTCAATTGCCTCTAATTCTGACTGTTTTGGCAACACCATTTGTTGCAGTTGTTTGACAATATCGAGTTCTGCACTCATGCGGACATTTTCGGCTTTTAATTTCTGATTCAGGGTGCTAATTTCTTGATTCGCTTCAGCTAGTTGAGCCGTGCGTTCTTGAACTTTATCTTCTAAGTTTTGATAGAGTCGGGCATTTTCGATCGAAATAGCTGCTTGGGAAGATAATATTTTTAAGACTTCCAATCTATCTGGGGTAAACGCCCCGGTAATCAGATTATTTTCCAGATACAGAATGCCGATCAGTTTGCCTTGATTAATAATAGGAGCGCCTAATACTGACTTAGGCATATTTTTTATAATATAAGGTTCGCTAGTAAAAACACCCTCTTTCGTAGCCTCTGATAGCACGACATCTTCCTGAGTTCTCGCTACATATTTTATCATACCTACAGGAAGAGCATCGCTGTCTTCAATCGAAATATTTTGCAAAACTTCTACTTGTGCTTTATCAACTTCACCTCTAGCTTCAATGGTTAACTTATCCTTATTTGACAAGACAAGAAAGCCTTTTTGTGCTCCGCCATTTTCCAGTAAAATTGTCATTAACTTCTCTAACAATTTGTTGCTTGCAATTTCACCAGCCAGAACTTGGGAAGCTTTGATAACTGTGGACAAGTCTATCTGGGAATTTCCTCCACTTGTTGAATAAGCTGTGTCCATAGCTGTAGTCTGCAAATCAACTTGTTTCTTGGCAGATACCTTGGGGATTAACTGCGGATATTTCTGCTCTACATCCTCTACTTTACGCTTAGCCCCCCAAATTTGGTAGCCATAATGCGCTTTTCTCATATAAAGTTTGGCAATTTCCTTTTTGCCTTTCCCTAACCAGAATTGGGCTGCTAGTTCATTACCTAAAGCTTCATTCTGAATATACTCATTTTCATGAGCTGAAGCAATGGCGCGATCGTATAAATCTATTGCTTCCATTCCTTGACCAGAAATACGCGCAATTTCTGCCTCCACCAACAGGTATTTGTGCAGAAAGTTTTCAGGACAACTATCTGCCCAAATTTTCATCTGTTGTTGGTTGGTTTCAATTTGTTTTTGATAACTAATTTGTTCTGATTTACTAACGGTTGGATAAACAGCCAGTAAAATTAAAGAATTATAGAAGTTATTAACGGCATTCGTAATCATCCCTTGTACATAAGGTAACATGGTTTTAGCTTCTTGGATACAAGCTAAAGCAGTAACACTGTCACCATACAAGTAGAGGACTTGGGCTTTATAGGTTAAATAGTTACCCAGAGCAAAAAAGTTTTGATTAGTTTGACAATCTTCGAGATAATCAGCTTCAGTGAGGGATTCGCTGGCAAATTCTCTGGGTTTGGGACTCAATCCACTTAAATTATAAATGAAGAGTTGACTGGCAAGGATGGTATGATAAGCTAATAAATTTTTAGTTTTAGCTGTGAATTTTAAATAATCCTTGAGAAGGGCTAATATTTCGAGAAGATTTTTACCAGACACAAAAAAATTAAGCATTTGATGGAAGGTGATATAGCCTGCAAACTGTAGCTCTCCTGACTCCAAACCCGCTTGATAACCTTCGTTATTAATCGCTTCAGCTTCTTTTATAGGGATAACCCAATGTTGGATGTGATTAGCCATGTTATTAGCAGCTTTGGCTTTCATGGATGAGTCATTAAAGCGCTTAGAAATGTTTAAACCTAAACGAGCAAATTCATAACCTGACCGATATTCTTGTAAAACTGAACTGAGGATAAGTCCATAGCTGGTATAAGCTTTAGCGGAAGCAGCAATAGCACCGTATTTAATGCAAATATAAGCCATTTTGGCCGCAATAATTCCATACAGTTCAGGGTTACTGAAATAAGCTGGTGGATCGGCGCTGACTAATAAAGTTAGGGCTGCTCTCATTTCCAGGCTCGTCATTTCTGGCTGCTCTTGTAGGGTGCTAATTTCCCCAGGGTGCCAAAGTTTTCGCACTTCTGCTAGTTCTTTTTTTAAAGCCTTCGTGAAATCTTTATCCGTTAACTCAATCCCCAATAAGTTTAAAGCTTGTCGAGCGACGGTAATAGCTTTTTCATATTTGGACATCATGGTTAACATGACGATTAAAATATTATAAACTTCGGCTTTTTCTAAGTTGGTTTTGCATTTATCTATTACTAAATAAATTAATTTTTCAGCATAATCAAAGTTAGTATTTAAATATTCAATCTCTGCTTGTTCTTGATGAAGTTTCAAGGTCAATTGATATTCTTCTTGCCAAAAATCACCACTTAATAAAGATATGCCGATCGTCAAATATTCTCGCGCCGCTAGATAAGCGGTTGAGTCTTTCGCTTTGCGGGCGGCGATTAAATTAAATTTAGCTAAGGCTATTTTTTCGCTTTGATCGGTAATTAACTCGCGCCCAAGATTAAAATGTTCAACTATATCAAAAATTTTTGCCTCTCGCTCTTTCACGGGAGTATTCACTTTTAACAAGCGTCCAATTTTTAAGTGAACGGCTTTTTTTTCATCTTCAGGAATTAAAGTATAAGCAGCTTGTTGTACTCGGTCATGTAGAAATTTATAATCCTGTATTAATAGGTTTTCATCTAACTCCGATGTTGGCAAGATGAATCCACTCTGAAGGGCTGCAAGTAGATCAGAAAAAATCACTTCTGGCGGTTTTTCACAAACAATCGACAGGATATTTAAGTAAAAAGATGCGCCGATACAAGATGCTAAACGTAAAACCTGTTGGGTGAGAGGAGGCAGTTTTTGCAACTTGCCTATCATCAACTCGATCACATTATCGGTGATATTTTGGGCCTGAATTTGGGCAATATTCCACTGCCAATGATGAGATTGCAAATCCAAGGTTATTAGCTTTTCCGCCTCCAGAGTTTTCAGAAATTGATTAACAAAAAACGGATTACCTCCTGTTTTATTCATCACCAGTTCTGCCAAGGATTTTACCGTCTCCGTGTCGCTATATAATGTATCGCCAATCAGTTGGTTAATATTTTCTGGGGCTAAAGGTGATAAAGTAATATAATTGATAGTGGCTCCTTGTTTGCGTAATCCATCCAGGGTCATAATTAAGGGGTGCGTTGGGCTAACTTCGTTATCCCGATAGGCTCCAATCAAAAACAAATATTGCATATCTGTTTCCGTCATCATCAATTCAATTAACTTGAGTGTCGCCGAGTCAGCCCACTGCAAATCATCCAAAAATATGACTAAAGGATGCTCTTTTGTGCAAAAGGCTCGGATGAAGTTACCCAAGACAATATTAAATCGATTTTGTGATTCGGTTGCCCCTAATTCTGGCACTGGAGGCTGCTTGCCGACAATCAGTTCCACTTCGGGAATTACATCAATAATCACTTGACCATTGACACCAAAAGCATCTCTAAGTTTTTCTCGCCATTGTTCAAGCTGTATTTCATTTTCAGTTAATAGTTGCCGCACTAATCCCTTAAAGGCGCTAACCACAGCGGAGTAAGGAATACTCTTTTGAAATTGGTCAAATTTGCCGGCGGTGAAATAGCCGCGCAGTCGGGTATTTGGTTTGTGAATTTCGGCTACTAGAGATGATTTGCCAATGCCAGAATAACCCGCCACCAACATCATTTCTATTTGGGATTGGGGATTGTCCGCTACTCGCTCAAATGCTTTTAGTAGTGCTTCTACTTCGGCTTCGCGTCCGTAGAGCTTTTGGGGAATTTGAAACTGCTCGGAAATGTCTTGAGCCCCTAAAGAGAAATCAGATATATTTCCTGTCGCTTGTAACTGATGCAAACATTCTGCTAAATCATTTTTGATTCCGAAACCACTTTGGTATCGCTCCTCAGCGGTTTTTGCCATCAGTTTCATTACCATATCTGACAGGGCATTGGGAATTTCTGGATTAATTTGATGAGGAGAAATGGGCACTTTAGCAATATGACAATGCACTAACTCCAGGGCATCATTTGTTTCAAAAGGAATTTGTCCTGTCAGCAACTCATAAAAAGTGGCACCGAGAGAGTAAAAGTCGGTGCGGTAATCTAGAGAACGATTCATTCTTCCCGTTTGCTCTGGTGAAATATAAGCTAAAGTACCTTCTTGGACATTGGGATTTTTTAAGGTGGGATTTTCGCGGTTAAATTGAGTGGAAATGCCAAAGTCTATGATTTTGAGTTGCCCGGTTTCTTGGTTAAAAATAATGTTGGCGGGGTTAATATCTTTGTGGATAATATTTGCCGAGTGAATACTGCTTAAAATCTCCGCCGTTTTCATGGCAATGCTCAAAAATTCCTGTAGGGGCAATGCCCCCGTGCCTGCTTCCCTACGCTCATTCATCAACTGTTTTAAAGATGACGCGCCAAAATCCTCAAGGATGATACACAGGGTTCTCTGATAGGGTTTTAATTCATAAGCTTTAATTACTCCATCTAGATTCAGATTTCGGGTAATTTCATATTCCTGCTTATAGCGAACCAGTTCGGAGGGTGTAGGATAGTCTTCTTTGAGGAATTTAAGAATGACGGCTTGGTTGTCCTGTTGGCGGATGCCTCGATAAACGGTGGAGTTGATACTTTCGTAGATTTGAGTGAGAATCTCGTAGCCGTTAATCTCGATCATTTTCAGGTTTCAATGATAGAAGAAAATGTTATTAAAGATAGTCAGCAATCATTAGGGGCGAGCGGACTTATCCATTATAGTAGCTGAGGATGCTTTGATACCCATGCTAAAGGTGAAATCTTCACATTAATATACTGTCGCACATCATCTATCACAGATTACCTCATCGCAAAAGCAGGTAACTTTCATTACCTGCTAATTTACAACAAGAAAAACAAGAGTTTTCCGCTCTTTATTGCTGGAGTATTTTCACGGCGGTAATTTTTTTGTAATTCCCATATTTTAAGTAGCAAATCTGTTCATTCAACAATCCTCTCAAACCCGCAGATGCTCTATCTAGGGTTGATTTGTCTCGGATTTGGGGCCGCTGTTCCGTAATTGACTCGACAGCCGATGTTGAACAAACTGGAACTGCACTCAAGAGGGACAATCTGCTGATCGAGGAGGGCGCTGCAACTGACATACTCGTCGTTATTAGTATCTCTTACCATACATTCGATCGGCTGAGCACCCGATCGCGCCGACCAACTCTTCATACCTACGACTGCAATCATATGCTGCCAGTAGAAAGCAAATAGCAAAACTCCCAAAAGTACAGCAATGGCTAATCCTGCTTTCAACTTCCAACTATTTAGGACGTTTCCCAAACTATTTTTCACGTTTTCCACTCCCGAAATTGAGCTTTCGGTAGTTATTTCGGGAGTTGTCAAGTTTGTTTGTGTTTGTTCTGCTGGAATTTCCGACATAATGTATCTCCTATGATTGCTGGGATTTGGCTAAGCTGGCAGTTGCGATCGCTATTGCAAACTTTATCAAATTTTAGCAAAACTCGCCTGTACCGACAACCGATTGGGGCCGCACCGCCGGGGAAGTATGTATATTGACCAAGTGCACTCGCCATTTCTATGCCTTTTGAGGTATTGCCCAATTCGCGAGGGACTATTTTCCACCTAGGGAAATAGAATGGTTGGCGATGTTCTCGGAAAACGGCTCAAGTGAATCAGCTTTTTTACGAACCGCAGAGGGCGCAGAGGGCGCAGAGAAAGAAAAAAGAGAGATATATTGACTTTCACCAATCATTTATGGTCTCGATAGCAGTTCTAATAACTCAGATTCCGACAGTTGTTCGATCCCCAAAGATTGAGCCTTTTCCAACTTAGAACCCGCATCTTCTCCCACAACCACATAATCAGTTTTAGCGCTAACAGAACTTGTGACTTTACCTCCTGCTTTTTGAATCAAATCTTTAGCTTCATCTCGTTTCAAAGTGGGCAAAGTTCCGGTAAGCACAAAGCTTTTGCCTGTAAGTTGTAAATTTGTGCTGGCTAAATTGGGATTTTTTACTTCTGACTGCAATTGCAAACCCGCAGTTTTCAACCGTGCAATTAAACTTTGATTAGCCGGCACTCGAAACCACTGACAAACAGCTTGAGCAATTTCCGGCCCGATGCCGTAAACGCCCTCAATCGATGCCGCCGATACCCCTGATAACTCTTCTACATTTGCAAACCTTTCTGTTAGCAATTGAGCATTCACGCTGCCGACATGGCGGATGCCCAAGCCGTAAAGTACGCGCGAATAAGGTTGATTTTTCGATTGGGCGATCGCACTTACCAACTTTTCTGCTAACTTTTTACCCATGCGTTCCAAACTCATCAATCTTTCCGCTGTCAAATCGTACAAATCCGCCGCAGAATGCACCAGATTACTATCAACCATCTGCTGCACCAACTTTTCGCCAACACCGTTAATATCCAGAGCATCCCGGCTGCAAAAATGAATCAGCGAACCCCTCAAAATTGCTGGACAAGATGTATTGATGCAGCGAGTAACGGCCTCCCCCTTTTCCCGAACCACAGGCTGTTCGCATTCGGGACAGCAACTAGGCATTTGGAAAAGTTGAGCATTTTGGGGGCGAAGTTCCGGCAAAACTCGCACAACTTCTGGTATAATTTCCCCAGCTTTTCTGACAATCACAGTATCGCCAATATGGAGATTTAGGTCGGAAAGTCGATCGCTATTATGGAGAGAAGCCCGCGAAACCGTCGTCCCCGCCAACTGCACCGGTTTGAGTTCCGCTACAGGAGTCAGAGCCCCGGTTCTGCCTACTTGCACGGTGACAGCTTCTACTATTGTAGGCACTTCGGCCGCAGGATACTTCAGGGCGATCGCCCAACGCGGAAACCTCTGAGTAAAACCCAATTGTTTTTGTAGCAAAACCGAATTAATCTTAACAACAACCCCATCCGTCATGTAAGGCAAATTCCGCCGCTCAGTATCCCAATATTCGTAATACTCGCGAACCTCATCCAAAGAATAGCAAATTTTGCGATAGGGATTCACCTTAAACCCCATTCGTCGCAACAATTCCAACGAATCCCACTGCGTGTTACCCTCGTTACCTTGATCTAAATGCAGAGTATAAGCAAAGAAATCCAATTTGCGCTTATCCACAATTTTAGAATCCAACTGCCGCAGCGTACCCGCCGCAGCATTGCGAGGATTAGCAAACAATTGTTCCCCCGCTTTTTGCCGTTCCCGATTAATTTCTTCAAACACAGCTAAAGACAAAAAAGCCTCTCCCCGCACTTCCACAACAGGCGGCGGATTATCTAAATTGAGCTTCAGAGGAATCGAACGAATAGTTTTGACATTTTGAGTAATTTCCTCTCCCCTAATGCCGTCTCCTCGCGTCGCACCGCGAACTAAAACCCCATTTTCATAGGTTAACGCTAAAGCAGAACCGTCAATTTTTAACTCGCAAACATAGGAAACCCCCCCCAACCCCCCCTTGCTAAGGGGGGGAGTAATTTCCCTGTTTTCCTGATTGCTAATGGAAGATGTTATTCCCTCTTGTCCCCCCCCTTGATAAGGGGGGGTTAGGGGGGGTACATTTCCCTCTTGTCCCCCCCCTTGATAAGGGGGGGCTAGGGGGGGTGCATTTCCTTCTTGACCGGGGGTTAGGGGGGGTATATTTCCCTCTTGTCCCCCCCCTTGATAAGGGGGGGTTAGGGGGGGTGCATTTCCCTCTTGACCGGGGGTTAGGCGGGGCGCTACCCTTTGCCAGCGTTCCTGCCATTTAGCAAATTCCTCAAAATTAAAAGCATTTTCCAAACTGTAGAGAGGAATATTGTGTTTGACGCTAAAAAATTGAGTAGCAGGCTGTTCTCCCACGCGCTGAGTCGGACTTTCCGCAGTAATTAATTCAGGATAATCTGATTCTAATTCTTGCAACTGGCGATAAAGTCGATCGTACACCTCATCTGGCATAATCGGCGCATCGAGAACATAATAAGCATAGCTAGCTTCCTGTAGCTGCTGCCTCAACTGTTGAATTTGCTGCTGAATCTCAGTTGCCATATCGATTTAAGGTTTGAGATTTTTGATTTTTGATTTTTGATTATAACTCTCCATTTTAGCTCAAAAAAAAGGAGCGAGCAACCTCTCTGCTGCCAGACAGATTTTAGATTGGAGATGATCAATGTCAATTTGAGCTAAAAACAAAGATCCAGCAACTAGAAAATCAAAACTTATCCTAATTGTCACCCTGCCCAAAAACGGATACTTACTTTCCGACAGGAGTTGCCAGTCGGCCAAAATTTTAGACTCTTGTTCAACATCCCAGATTCATCTCAGGAGGAAATTTCAAATCCTTCGACTGATTGAACGCCGAACGTTGCGCCAAACCTGTCACGCCGAATTCTCAATTTTAAAATCCATTGACTCGCCTTTATAGCTGCCAATTTATGGGCGTCAATCCTCACAAATTCAAGTCGGGAAACTCGGTAAATTTCTTATTTTCCCCGGACATGGAAGGTTGAAGATTATCACCATCTTTTTCGCCGTTTAAGTTGCGATTGGCGGGGAATTTGGTGAATTCTTGAGCGTTTGGCTTGGTGAAAGCGAGCGGTTCAGCGTGTTCTACCTGAAATACATTGGCGTAGAGGTTGGCAATAATTTGTTTGCCTCCCTGGGTCAATTCCAAGTAGTTCAAAGCGGCAGGAATGTAGGGAAAAACTCCATTCCAATAAAACTTGGCGTAATTTTGCCGCAAATCTCCTGGAGACTTGTAGCCCAAGATTTTATTAGTGCCGACTTCCTCAAATTCGTAGAACAGAGCACTTATTTTTCGCAGGTAATTGGGGTCGCTCAACTGACCGATCAAATCGGCGGCCCTAGCGAGTCCAGAATAATTATTTCTGTCTTGATGAGTTTCGCTAGCAGGAACTGGGAAGCGCGTCAATTCAATATTGCGCTTGATTTGTTCGGCATCAATTAATGTGTGGCCGCCGAAGCGTTCGTCAATTACGAGTTTTCCTCGATCGACATGATAAGGAGTTAAACTGGCAGAAGTTGCGCCGATCGGCACAGAAACCATGCCCCCGTCAATACCCGTAGCATAGAGTCCCACAGCTTCTTGGTCTTGGCGGCAAACACCTTTGACGTAGCCGATATCGTGACACAGGAGCGAGATCAGGTAGTGCAGCCAATCTTCCGGCGACACTCCCCCTTCGCGAATATGCTTGCCCCGGAGAATCTCTTGTCCCACCAAAGCCACGAGCATTGTGTGTTCCACATTGTGGTATAGAGCATCGCAGTTAGCGATATTTTCCAGAGCCATAGTCCCAGCCCAGGCGATAATTTCAGGGTAGTCAGGCTTGTACTTGCCGTAGGTGCGACGGTAGCCGGCCTGCAACTCTTGCACAAAAGCGTCAATCAGGATAGCAGTTGCATTGAACATCATAAATTCTCCCACTCAGGCTGTAGTTACAAACTCGATCGAAAATATCTTGCATAGCTGAAAAAATAATCAATGGGCATTCCAGTAGGTTTGACCCCTCGGTGTTGAATTTTAAATTTCAGCTAGTCTTGTCAGGTCAGAAAATTGCTTTTTTGGCTATGCTTCCCAAGATAACCTAATTTCCGAAGCATCCGAAGCAACAGATCGATTTTTCGGCATTAAATGTTGGCGAAACAATTTACATCATTTCACCGACTAATTATTAGAAGTCCTAGGTGTGAAAGTTATGAACTGTCTGTTTTCGAGCCTCTCCACTGCTGCCCTTCGCTCTCGGCGGTCGATCGCCCAAAAATACCTAGGATTGTGTGCATTCACGGCTGTTTGCACCGCCGCACCGGCAATGGGTGCCGAGCGAATTTACGTAACTTACGGGCCACTAGAAGAATCAGTTCCCATCGAATCCCTGGCACTCTTCGCCAAAGAAGGCAAAATAGACTCAAACTTGGACGGCTTCGCTCAGTACGCCAAAGAATCTCAGCTAGCTGAGATTCGCAGCGCCCTGCAAGCGAAAGCTGAAATCAGCCCCGTGACGATCGCCCAATTTCTCTACACGCCTCAAGGAGAAGTGCTGCTGAAACGCTTGGGCCGAGTAATTCAAACCAAAGCTCGGCAGCCTGGATTTTATGCCATCCGAGCCGCCCTGATTTTAGCAGCATCAGATTCAGAAGGCCTGACAATTCTCAACGTGCTGCGGAAATTCCCCACCTATGGCATCAGGATTGACATCGCCCGCGCCTTGGGTATCGCCAACGAGCTGACATCGCTGATCAACCGTTCCAATCAGACGATCGCCGGAGTCGCCCAGTTGTCCGAAGCACAAGCAGCCTCTGAACCCGCCATACCGCCCGCCGAAATGCTGCAGCCCCAACTACCGGGTCCCTATACTTGGAAAAAATCATCGGTAACTCTGACGAGTCCAAATCGCGTTAGCGAAGCCCGCCCCTACGGGGGCTACGCCAACGAAGAGGATCGCACGTTTGATATGGACATTTACCTGCCACAGCGAAGCAGGCAACCGGCCCCAGTAGTAGTAATTTCCCACGGTTTAGGTTCCGATCGCCTTTCCTTCGAGTATTTAGCCAAACACCTAGCCTCCTACGGCTTTGCCGTCGCTGTCCCCGAACACCCCGGCAGCAACGCCCAACAAATCCAAGACTTAGTAACAGGCAGAGCCAATCAAGTAGCAGAACCAGCAGAATTTGTCAACCGCCCCCTCGACATCAAAGACCTGCTCGATTATTTAACCAAACTTTCTACAACCGATCCGGCCTACCAAGGGCAGTTCGACTTGCAGCGAGTCGGCGTCATCGGCCAGTCTTTCGGTGGCTATACGGCTTTAGCATTAGCCGGGGCAGGGATTAATTTTGCACAGCTAGACAAAGATTGCGGACTCGAGAACGATAGTTGGAACCTCTCCCTACTGTTGCAGTGCCGCGCCCGCGGCCTAGAGCGCAACCAGTACAATTTCGGCGACCCGCGCATCAAAGCTGTGATCGCCGTTAACCCGATCGTTAGCAGCATTCTCGGAGAAACAAACCTCAGCAAAATCCAAATCCCAGTAATGGTAATCGCAGGCAGCGCCGATACCGTCGCCCCCGCTTTCCTCGAACAAATTCAACCGTTCACATGGCTGACATCGCCCAACAAATATCTCGTACTGATGAACAATGGGACTCACTTCTCAACGATCGAGGAATCCCCTCAAAGCCTATTTCTGCCACCACCACAGGTTATCGGACCCGAACCAGCTTTAGCCCGCCGCTACCTCAGCGGACTCAGCCTAGCTTTCATGGAAAGCTATTTGAACAATAAATCCAATTTCCGCCCGTATTTGGAGCCATCCTACGCTTTAAGCATCTCCAGAGACACTCTCGGACTGAGAATTTTGCGATCGCTCACCCCGCAGCAACTCCAGCAGTTCAGGATTTCTCCACCTCCTCGCAGGCCAGTCTCTCCACCTGTTCTGGCTCCTGTTCCTCTACCTTCTCCACCTCCCATAGCTCCCGTTCGTTAGGGTTGAGGTGCGCCGCGTGTGCACGCTGTCATCTATTTTCGCGCGGGGGCGATGGGCCATCTCTTTCCTCTCATCAGCTTTCCTAATCACACTCATCAGTTTAACTGTCGTCAAACCCCTTTACAAACGTTAACAACACCGT
>NZ_JAUBTV010000113.1:0-13298 GCF_036705145.1 Microcoleus sp. B5-D4
CTTTTTGGACGGGCGGGACGCCCATCCCACTTTCAAGAGTGGAAGTTATTTAATTCTCATTCCTAAGTTATAGCGTGCCTCAGATTTTCTACGATATTTCATGCCATATCTCCGGGGCACCCTACAACTTAGTCTAAATTAATCATTTTTTAACAGACAGGCGTTCGATCGCCCGATCGCGGAAACAAGCAAGTGCGATCGGGCGATTTATTCAAACAACACAAAATTAATTAGTCTTCAGTGTCCACAAAAACAGTCACAGCCGCCACAGCGATTAGCATTTCATCATTTTTATCATTCAGAGAGGCGATCGCCCTTCCTGGGACAATCATGCCTCCTTGCTCCACAATCAGAGTTTTGCTGCCAAAAGGCAGCACCGCCAACACCTCCTGTTCCCGCACTTGTTCCGGGTAAGGAACAGCCACCTTCACCTCAACAATCATCTGATTCGGGTCAGTCAAACCCGCCACTTCCCAGACGCCTAGGAGAGCATTATGGGCGATCGCATTCCGTACAGCCCTTGCACAGGCTACAGTCGGTTCCTGCCCGTGCTGGTCAATACCCATCCCCATTTCAATGATGAAACATTTACGTGCCATTGTTGCCCCTTGGTTGATTTTTGTTTGTAGTCGTTAGCGAAGCTTGCAGAAGACGATCGCACTTTTTGCCAAAACAATTATCAACCAAACTGACCGCTCTCGATATTATTTTATAAATTGATATCACAACAAAAGAATAATACCAGTCTTAAAAAACAATCCAACTGTAGGCAAGCTTCAAACCCTTATGAAATCAGTCATTCTCAATCTCAAATCTCAAATGCTATAACTTATGGTAATATAACCAAATTCACCATTCCTCGCGGACTCATTACTCATCGCCAGCTTGAATCATGGATAGTTTTCTACCAATTGCCTACTTTCAAAACCAATTTCTCCCATTTACCGACGCCAAAATTTCCATAGCAACCCACGCACTGCACTACGGAACCGGAGTTTTAGGCGGGTTGCGGGGAATTCCCGACCCCCAAAATGCCGATCGAATCTTGCTATTTAGATTAGACCGCCACTGTCAAAGATTAAGTCAAAGTGCCAGCTTCCTCCACTGCGATTTACCAGCCAGCAAAATTCAACAAATAATTATTGATTTTGTCCAGAAAAACCAACCAACAAAATCATTTTATATCCGCCCTTTTATCTACACATCCAGTTTAGGAATTGCCCCCCGACTGCACAACGTAGAAACCGACTTTTTTGTCTACGGATTAGAACTTTCCGACTATTTGCCCAAAGAAGGAGTCAACTGTAGAATTAGCTCTTGGTACCGCCAAGAAGACCGCAGCTTGCCCTTAAGAGGTAAAATTAGCGGCGCCTACATCACCTCAGCTTTAGCCAAAACCGAAGCAGTAGAATCCGGCTTCGACGAAGCTATTATGATGAACACTCAGGGAAAAGTCAGCGAAGCTTCAGGAATGAACATATTTATCGCCAGAAACGGTAAATTAGTTACTCCCGGTTTCGAGCAAGATATTCTCGAAGGAATTACCAGAGACAGCGTAATCACAATCGCCAGAGACTTAGGAATTGAAGTCATAGAAAGACCCGTTGATAGATCAGAACTGTTGATTGCAGACGAAATTTTCCTCTGCGGAACCGCAGCCAAAATTACGCCAATTAAGCGAGTAGAAAACTATCACTTGCCCACAAACCGACCCATCACCGAAAAGATTTTGGACAAACTAACCGGGATTATCGAAAATCGCGACAGCAATTATAAAGACTGGGTATTTCCGATTGATCTTAATTAACCGTTTGTAGTGAGGAGTTCAGTCCTTCTTTTAAGGACTAAATTCCTCACTACAAACCATCAACTGGACTGCCGTGTCCTTACCCGTCTGCTCTATTTCATCGGCTTAAAAACTTCTATATCGACGCTCCAGAATTAACTACATCGATAATTAAGAAATGCTATGGAAGCTCGAGAATTTTACGAACAAGGATTCGACCTCGGTCGCAGGGGGCTGTACGAGGAAGCAGTTGCAGCTTTTACTGAAGCAATAAATCTCAATCCTGACTTTGTAGAAGCTTACATGATTCGTGCTACTGCTCGAAGTGGAACAGGAGATTTACAGGGGGGAATTGAAGATTTTGAGAAAGCTATGGATATCTACAGGGCTAGAGGACAATCGCAAATAGCTGATATGCTTTTAGTCCCCTGGAGTGCGCTGCACAATGAAATTAGGTTTAAGGACTAAATTCCTTACTACAAACTAAAGTTCACTCACACAAAGCAGCCGCATGATGGCGAATGTGATCCTCAATAAAACTCGCCACAAAATAATAGCTGTGATCGTAACCTTCCTGCATCCTTAAAGTTAGCGGCTGTCCCGCTTTTGCACAAGCTTCTGCGAACACTTCCGGCAACAACTGCCCGTCAACCAGATACGAATCAGCCGTGCCGCAGTCAATCAGAATCGGACGGTTGTATTGCGCCTCAAGCACCAATTCGCTAGCATCCCAAGCCTTCCAGAGTTCTTTGTCGCCACCGAGGTAGTGCCCGAATATTTTTTGTCCCCAAGGGCAGCTCATTGGCGCGGAAATAGGCGCAAAAGCGGAAACTGAAAGATAGCGAGATCCATTTTTCAAAGCGCAAATTAAAGCCCCGTGTCCGCCCATCGAATGACCGAAAATTCCCTGTTTTTCGGGTATCGCTGGAAAATTTTCGGCGATTAAATTCGGCAATTCATCAACGACATAACTGTACATTCGATAGTGAGCATTCCAAGGTGCGGCTGTCGCATCAACATAAAAACCCGCACCACTTCCTAAATCCCAATCCTCATCTTCCCCAGGAATACCAGTATTGCGCGGGCTAGTGTCGGGTGTAACCAGCATTAACCCATATTTTGCCGCAAATTGCTGCGCCCCCGCTTTTGCCATAAAGTTCTCTTCTGTGCAGGTTAAACCTGATAGAAAATACAAAACTGGTACGGGTTGAGATAAAGCTTGCGGCGGCTGATAAACTGCGAATTTCATCTCGCTGTTGCAAGCGGAGGATTGATGGCTGTAAAAGCCGAGTTTGCCACCGAAACTTTTCTGTTCTTTGTGCAGTTTTAGGGAGTCTGATATCATGTTAATTCTCTTTCATTTTTGAATTAATTTTTTTTTAACCGCAGAGGGCGCAGAGGGCGCAGAGGAAGAGGGAAGAGAGAAAGATTTTTGTTCAAAATGTCAAAACTGTGCGAATTACTTCGCCTTTGTGCATTAAATCAAAGGCTTCGTTGATTTTGTCTATCGGCATTACCTGAGTTACCAGACTGTCAATATCAATTTTACCGTCCATGTACCAATCAACAATCTTAGGAACATCAGTTCTGCCTTTTGCGCCACCAAAAGCCGTCCCTTTCCAAACCCTACCAGTTACTAGCTGAAACGGGCGGGTACTAATTTCTTGACCGGCTCCCGCTACCCCGACAATTACGCTCACGCCCCAACCTTTGTGGCAGCATTCTAAAGCTTGGCGCATCACATTAATGTTGCCGATACATTCAAAACTGTAATCTGCTCCGCCTTTGGTTAAATCTACTAAATAAGGCACTAAATCGCCTTCCACTTCGCGGGGATTGACAAAGTGAGTCATGCCGAATTTTTCCGCCATCTCTCGCTTATCGGGATTCAAGTCTACGCCGACAATCATGTTAGCTCCCACCATGCGAGCCGCTTGAATTACATTCAAACCCACCCCGCCCAAACCGAAAACTACCACATTAGAACCAGGCTCTACTTTCGCAGTATTGATGACAGCGCCGATGCCAGTTGTTACGCCGCAGCCGATCAAACAAACTTTATCAAAAGGAGCATCTTCGCGAATTTTTGCTACTGCAATTTCCGGCAATACTGTATAATTAGCAAAGGTAGAAGTTCCCATGTAATGGTATAGTTTCTGCCCATCTATGGAAAACCGGCTCGTGCCGTCGGGCATCACTCCCTGGCCTTGAGTTACGCGAATTGCTTGACAGAGGTTAGTTTTTCGGCTCAAACAATATTCGCAGTTGCGACATTCGGGAATGTATAGAGGAATTACCAGATCGCCCTTTTTGACACTCGTTACTCCCGCCCCAACTTCTGCGACAATCCCGGCTCCCTCGTGGCCTAAAATTGCCGGAAACAAACCTTCAGGATCGGCCCCGGAAAGAGTGTAAGCGTCAGTGTGACAAACACCCGTCGCTTTAATTTCCACCAGTACCTCTCCAGCCCTCGGCCCATCTAGATCGACCGTTTCAATGCTCAAAGGTTTGCCGGCACTGCGAGCAACTGCTGCTTTTACTTTCATGCTTTCTCCCTGCTATCGATTTGTCAATTGACCCGTCAATATGTATTGTATTACTTAAGACGAAAATAGCAACAAATCTATGACAAAATTAATTGTAATTACCGGAGTCAGTCGCGGTCTTGGTCTTGCCATGACCGAAAAGTTTATGGAATTGGGACATAGAGTTTTGGGATGCGCCCGTTCTTCCGAAGCGGTGGAAAAACTCAACCAAAAATATAGTGCGCCCCACCATTTTACTTGTGTGGATGTCACCAACGACGATCGAGTAAAAGCTTGGGCAACAGAAATGCTGGCAAAAAATGAGCCGCCAGATTTGTTAATTAATAATGCAGGCGTAGCTAATCATCTCGCGCCTCTTTGGAATGTCAGCCACGAAGAATTTTCGCAGGTAATTGATGTTAACATTAAAGGTACGGCTAATGTAATTCGCCACTTTGTCCCGGCAATGATTGCTCGAAAAAGTGGCATAATTGTCAACTTTAGTTCTGGTTGGGGAAGGTCAACTTCGCCGGAAGTCGCGCCCTATTGCGCTTCCAAGTGGGCAATAGAAGGACTTACGCGATCGCTCGCTCAAGAATTGCCCGCAGGTATGGCAGCAGTTCCTTTGAATCCGGGGATAATTCACACAGATATGCTGGACATTTGTTTTGGCGAAGATGCGGCCAATTACCCATCTGTCAAAGCATGGGTGCAAAAAGCAGTTCCTTTTTTACTAAAATTGAAACCTTCAGATAACGGAATGCCGCTGACTGTTCCTGGATAATACAGCAACCCTTACAACATTTGCGAACCTCTCTCCTTTCTTCTCCTCTGCGCCCTCTGCGCTCTCTGCGGTTCATAAAAAAAATATCAAAAATGAAATAAAATTGCTATATTCCCAAATCACAACTCTTTCCCCAAATAGCCACTGTGAACTTGCCGCTAACCTCCCCCTCGCAAACCGAAACCCGCAAAGCAGACCACCTGCGGATTTGCCTCGAAGAAGACGTACAATTTCGCGAAACTACCAGCGGCCTCGAACGCTACCGTTTTGAACACTGCTGTTTACCAGAACTCGATCGCACCGAAATCGATTTAACCTCCACATTTCTCGGCAAAAAACTAGCCGTTCCCCTGCTAATTTCCTCGATGACCGGCGGCACAGAATTAGCCCAGACAATCAATTATCGCCTCGCCGATGTCGCTCAAGAATACAAACTGGCAATGGGAGTTGGTTCCCAGCGAATTATTGTAGAAAATCCTGAACTAGCTCCTACATTTGCCGTCCGTCGCCGCGCTCCCGATATTCTACTGTTCGCCAATATCGGAGCCGTTCAATTAAACTACAATTACGGTTTGGAAGAGTGCCAAAAAATTGTTGATCTTTTAGAAGCAGATGCCCTAATTTTGCACCTCAATCCGCTGCAAGAGTGCGTCCAAACCGAAGGCGATACTAACTTTAAAGGACTGCTCGATAAAATTGCCAAATTGTGCGATCAATTACCAGTACCAGTTATTGCTAAAGAAGTCGGCAACGGTATTTCAGGAAAAATGGCAAAGAAATTGCTCGCCGCCGGGGTAGGTGCGATCGACATTGCCGGAGCCGGAGGCACTTCTTGGGCGAAAATAGAAGGAGAGCGAGCCAAAGATAGCAAGCAGCGCAGGTTAGGCGCAACCTTTGCCGACTGGGGAATACCGACAGCCGAGTGCATTGTCAGCACCCGCGCCGTAGCGCCGGATGTTCCCCTAATTGCCTCTGGAGGCTTGCAAAACGGGTTGGATGCAGCCAAGGCTCTCGCCCTTGGCGCGGATATTGCGGGACTGGCGCGGCCGTTTCTACAAGCTGCAGCGGAATCGGAATCAGCAGCAGGGGTTCTAGCTGAGGTTTTAATTGCAGAAATCGCTACCGTGATGTTCTGTACGGGCTGCGGTAATTTGGATGAGTTAAAACATTCTGGGGTTTTGGAAAGGTTAAGATAAAAGTGAGTCAGTTGGCCGTTGGCAGTTCTTAGTTGGCAGTTGGCAGTTGGCAGTTGTTAGTTGGCATTAGTCAACAGTTAACAGTTAACAGAGGCTTGTAGGGTGCGTCAGTTAGAACACTTACGCTTACAAGGGAACCACTTCTGTACTGACGCACCATACTATCGTCTTTTAAATGCCGAACAGCATCGTTAACAGTTAACTGTCAACAGTCAACAGTCAACAGTCAACAGTCAACAGTCAACAGTCAACAGTTAACGATGCCCAATTACCAATAACCAATAACCAATTATCTAATGAAAGATTTCCTAAAATATACCTGTGCAAGTTTACTGGGAACCTTCCTAGGACTGCTGCTGCTGGGCAGCATCGGATTGGGGGGACTGGTACTACTAATTGCTCTGGCGGCATCGTCGTCTAAAGATTCAGGCCCGCAAGTTAAAGATAAGTCGGTATTGGTATTAGACCTTTCTTTAAATATCACCGACAGCAAACCGAGCCGTAGCACTAGCGCGGCGATTGAAGAAGTGCTTTCGGAAGATTCCGGCGATACAGTGACGCTGCGGACTGTTTTAGACACGATCGAATATGCGAAAAAAGACCCGAAAATCGTTGGCCTTTATCTTGAAGGCAGCTCGGATTCGAGCAGCAGCGGGTTTGCCAATCTCAAAGAAGTTCGATCGGCATTGCAGCGTTTCCGAGATGCCAAAAAACCCATTTTTGCTTACCAGATGGACTGGAACGAGCGAGATTATTACCTCGGTTCCGTTGCTAATACAATTGCAGTCAATCCTTACGGCGCTTTGGAAATCAACGGTTTTAGCAGTCAGGCAATGTTTTTCACCGGTGCTTTGGAAAAATACGGCGTCGGAGTGCAAGTGACTCGCGTCGGCAAATACAAGTCAGCCGTTGAGCCGTTTTTGCTCACAAAAATGAGTCCCGAAAATCGCCAGCAAACTCAAAAGTTGCTCGGAGATATGTGGGGAGAATACCTGCAAACTGTCGCTCCGAGCCGCAAAGTGACTGTTCCGCAACTGCAAGCGCTTGCAGATAATGGCGGAACTTTGATGGCTGACGAAGCTCTCAAAAACAAGTTAGTTGATAAAGTTGTATACTTTGACGAAATATCGACCGAACTAAAAAAACTCACCGGAACCGATCGCGAAAACAAATCTTTCAAGCAAATTAGTTTGAAAAACTACGCGAGAATTGCTGAGAATAAAAACTCAACTCATGCTAACCAGAAAAACCAAATTGCTATACTTTACGCTGAAGGAGAGATTGTAGACGGCGAAGGGGGCCCGACTCAAGTAGGAGGCGATCGCATCGCTCAAGCAATGCGGAAAATCCGAGAAGATGACGACGTAAAAGCCGTAGTTTTGCGCGTCAACAGTCCCGGAGGCAGCGCGACGGCGGCCGAAGTAATTGCACGCGAAGTGATGCTGACGGGGAAAAAGAAACCAGTTATTGTTTCAATGGGCAATTTAGCAGCATCCGGCGGCTATTGGATTTCGATGGGTTCCAACCGCATTTTTGCCGAACCCAATACGATTACCGGTTCGATCGGCGTTTTTGGAATGCTGTTTAACGCCGAAAAGGTGGCTGCTAACAACGGCCTGACTTGGGACGTTGTGAAAACCGCCCGCTTTGCGGATACTAACACGGTTTCCCGTCCGAAAAATCCTCAAGAATTGGCGAATATTCAGAGGGTAGTCGATCGCATTTACGATCGATTTATTACTAAAGTCGCCACCTCCCGCAAACTGCCGAAAAACAAGGTACAAGAAATTGCTCAAGGCAGGGTGTGGTCTGGTACGGCGGCGAAACAGTTGGGTTTAGTCGATGAAATTGGCGGTCTTGAAGATGCTGTCAGAGAGGCTGCGAAGCAAGCTAAACTCGGCGACGATTGGAAGTTAGAAGAATATCCAAAACGCCGCAGTTTGGAGGAGCGAATTTTGGAAAAAATTTCCGGCGTTCACGTTTTGAAACCAGCCGCCAAACTCGACCCGCTAACGGCCGAATTTAAGAAAATGCAAGATGAATTAGCTGTGATCAAGTCGATGAACGACCCGCAGGGGGTTTATGTTCGCTTGCCTTTCAATTTGCGGATTGATTAATTGATACCAAGTCCGGGCTTTTTACCCGTTTATTCTTCAGTCCCCCTCTGTTCGGACGAAGCTTGACTCTATGCAGCGGTTTCAACTGCCGAGTCTGATGGCGGTTTTTAACGCGGATTTGCAATGAGTAAGCTGCCTGGGCCTACAAACAAATGATAAACCCGGTTTCTTCAAGAAACCGGGTTTATGAATACCCTAAAAGTCGATCGACTCCGAATTGGCAATATTTGTTATGCAGCACGCTGAGTTAACAATCCCCAGATGAAAAGTAGAACGATCGCACCGACGACTGCAAAAGCTATGCTGGGTAGGCTAATTACTCCGAAGGATGCTCCCCCGCTCGTCCCCAATAAGACTTGACCTAGATAACCTCCCACTAGCGCGCCCAAAATTCCTAAACCTGTTGTTGCCAGAAAACCGCCGCCTTGAGTTCCCGGATAAATGGCTTTGGCGATCGCACCGGCAATCAGTCCTAAAACGATCCAAGCAATAATTCCCATTTCTCTTTCTCCTGAATACTTAAACTTTTCTCGTGCCTTGTCTTATGTTCTTAGAATAACAACCGCTATCGGGCCCTCACCTCTACCGTAGGGAGGAACCGAAAGTGGTAGAATTTCTCATGAATCCTCCGAGTTTGACGCTTTTTAATATCTCAAAAGAGTTAACCCACTTTTTCTAGGGAAGAAAGGTACTTATGCTCAAACCAAAAGGGAAATAGGAGAATCTTTTCTGGGACTTTTTGTGTTTTGGTGGTTAAAAAAATTACAATATTTCTGTGAAATGAGGAAAGCTTGCGCCCGATGAATCTGACTCTGTGCATGATTGTGAAGAATGAAGAGGCAACACTGTCGCGGACTTTGGACAGCGTTAAGGGTGTTGTTGACGAAATTGTGGTGGTGGATACGGGATCGGGCGATCGCACCCGTGAAATTGCCAGAGAATCCGGGGCGAGGGTTTATGACTTTGAATGGTGCGACGACTTCGCAGTGGCGCGCAACGAGTGTCTGAAGCACGCCCAGGGCGACTGGATTTTGGTATTAGATGCCGATGAGGTTTTAGTACCGGAGATTGTACCTCAAATTAAACAGGCAATTGCGAGCGATCGGCTGCTGCTAATCAATCTCATCCGTCAAGAAATCGGTGCCTCTCAATCTCCCTATTCCCTAGTGTCGCGCTTGTTTCGCAATCGCCCCGACATCCGCTTTTCTCGCCCTTATCACGCAATGGTAGACGACAGCGTGGCTGAGATTTTGCAGAGGGAGCCAAAATGGACAATAGCTTCTCTCCCCGATGTGGCGATTTGGCACTCTGGTTATCAAAAAGATGCGATCGCCGCAAAAAGTAAATTCCAAAAAGCTCAAGCAGCAATGGAACGCTATATCGCTTATTATCCAAACGATGCCTATGCTTGTAGCAAATTAGGTGCGCTGTATGTAGAAAGCGGGCAAATCGGGCGGGGAATTAATTTATTAACCAAAGGCTTGACGGCTGCGGCAATTGATGATTCTATTGTTTACGAACTCAACTATCATTTGGGAATTGCTTATCGCCAGCAGCAGCAGTTTGCCAAAGCAAAAGAACACTATCAAGCGGCAATTAATACAAGTGTGTTCCCGCCGCTCAAGTTGGGCGCTTACAATAATTTGGGCAATTTGCTCAAATATGAAGGAGATTTGCAATCTGCCGAAAAAGCTTACAAAGCAGCATTAAAAATTGACCCCAATTTTGCAGTAGGTCACTATAATTTAGGACTGACGCTGAAGGCAGCCGGAAATTTAGCAGATGCGATCGCCTATTACCGACAAGCGATAAAAATCGATCCCGAACACGCCGAAGCTCATCAAAACTTGGCAGTAGCCTTGCTGAAAATCGGCAAAATGCCAGAAAGTTTAGCAGAATTCAAAAGAGCGATCGCCCTTCACGAACAGCGCCGCCCCTTTGAAGCAGAACGCCTGCGCCGGGGACTACAAGAAATGGGTTTAATGTAACTGACATCTTGCACCCTCCGTCAAAAACCTGTAGGGGCGGGTTCACCAATAGCTTTAAAGGATACCCAAAGACTCAAAAACCCGCCCCCACCCCGCGCTCAAGTTTTTTATTGACAGTTGTGCAAGATATAAGATGTAAGAAATAAAATCAAGCAATTATCTCTACTTTGCCGCTATCCAAATCGTAGCGGCCCCCAACAACTTTAAGCTTGCCCGCTTTCACTGCTTTAGCTAAAATAGGCGACGCTAATTTTAACTTATTTACATTCATTTTCACGTTAGCTCTGACGGCGTTATCCCAGGCATCGCCTTTTTGACCTTTGGTCGAATCAACTGCGGGTTTAATCGCCGCCACCAAAGTGCTAATGTGACCCGGCACAGCTTTGCCATCTAAAGCTGCTTTGACAGCACCGCAGCGTTCGTGACCCAGAATTACTAATAGTGGCACGCCTAATTCTAAGGTCGCATATTCCATATTCCCGAGAACCACATCGTCGAGAAAATTTCCAGCTACTCGGATATCAAATAAATCCCCTAATCCTTGGTCGAAAATAATTTCGGGAGCAACCCGCGAATCAGAACAAGCCAGGATGGTTGCAAACGGATGTTGACCCTTTGCTACTTCTACAACTCGCGATCGAGTTTGGTCGGGAAATGTCCGTTTTTGCTGAATGTAGCGTTGATTCCCCGCCATCAATTTCTTGAGAGCACCGTCGGGAGTAATGCCAGAGATTGCCTCTGCCTTTGCTGCTTCGGCTTGTAAAAAGGCAGGTGCCAAGCTTGCCGCCAGCATCCCTGCACCAGCCCTCAGCATTAAATTCCGTCGCGAAATCATGCTTCTACTTCCGCTTTCATTCATTGTTTGTAACTCGGTTCAATTTTTTCTATTTATACCCTAAGATATACCACAAGCTCAGCCAGACTTCTTGGATTTTTCTTTGCAAGCTGCTCCGGCACAATGTAAACTTCAAAAAAGTGACCCATTTTTCTTTCATTCATATTTTATTTAGTAAAGTCAACTGCCGTCATCCTTCTACCTGCAGGGGATGCTAGAATGTATCTAAAACGACTATTATTTATCAATGGCTCGAAATGTCCTACGTCGCCAGCATTCATATCTATCCGGTCAAGTCTCTTGACGGCATAGCAGTCAGTCAAGCAACTATTCTAGCCAGCGGAGCTCTAGAAGGCGATCGCTCTTTTGCAATTTGCGATGCAGCCGGAGAATTGGTTAACACTAAGCACAACAGCGGAGTCAGTTTTCTACGCTTATCCTTTGACATCAAAAAGAGAATTGCCGGCCTGAAAATTCAAGGCACCGAACAAGAAATATTTTTTCATGTAGATAGAGAACGCTTGGCAATAGAATGTTGGTTGAGCAACTACTTCGGTTTCCCTGTCAAATTAATTGAAAACTTGGTGACAGGTTTTCCCGACAATACCGCTGCACCAGGGCCAAGCATTATCAGTACCGAAACAATTGCCGAAGTTGCATCTTGGTTTCCGAGAGTTTGCGTTAACGAGATGCGCCATCGCTTGCGAGCTAATATTGAAATAGGAGATGTCCCGGCTTTTTGGGAAGACCAACTTTTACCACAAGCCGATGAAATTGTGAGGTTTAAAATAGGGACTGTAATATTTGAAGCTATTAATCCCGGTCATCCCTGTATCCTATCTACGCAAAATTATGGGGCGCAAGCAAGCGATCTAAATTTTAAAAATATACTAACAGCCAAGCAGAAGGAAATTATGCCTGACTTGGTAAAAAAAGGGCATTTAAATCACTTTAGTCGGCTGATAGTTAACACGCGGCTCGCACCTCAACCAGCAGAAAAAATATTACATATAGGAGACGAAGTTCAAATTATCACCGTCAGCAAATCCCTATTTAATACCATTTCTGATTAGTTGTAGGTTATGAGTCCGATCGAGCCGGCGGCAACTCCAAAGTAAGTTGACCTAAAACACCAGTTCTAAAATCGTTTAACATCTGCCGCGCCGTTCGTTCGACATCTCCTTTATACCTGTCTTTTGCTACCTCGTGCAAATAATCTTCACCATTACTAGAGGCTGGATCTAATTTATACCTGGATTTGAAACCAGATAGTGATATCAACGTGTCATCAGCAGCCTCAATCCCTAGGAGCAAATCTACCATCGCTGCTGCTACTACCTGATTGTCGTAAGCTGCTTCGCCAATATCTTCGCAAATAGCTAGTTTTATGGCATTTTCTTGATTGTTAATTCGGGTTGGGATCACTCCAGGCGCGTCTAATAATTCAATTTCGTCGGAAATACGAATCCATCGGAGCGATCGAGTTACTCCTGCTCTGCGGGCACTGTCTACCACTCTCTTCCCTAACAACCGATTAATTAAAGCCGATTTTCCCACATTGGGAAATCCCATTACCACTGCCCGGACTGGACGGGGCAGCATACCTCGATCGAACCTTCTTTGATTTAGCTGCACCCCAGCATTCTGCACCGCATCCGCCACATCATGTACTCCGTGACCGTGCTCGGCATTAGTAAAATATGCAGTTTCCCCCTGGGACTCAAACCATGTTTCCCACGCCTCGCGCGATCGAGGCGTAATCATATCCATGCGGTTGACGACCAATACTCGCGGCTTGCCGCCCACCCAACTCGGCATTTGGGGGTGATAAGTAGCCAATGGAATGCGGGCATCTCGGACTTCGAGCACCACATCTACCCGCTTTAGCTGTTCTTTTAATGCCCGTTCAGCTTTCGCAATGTGACCGGGATACCAGTGAATTTTCATTAGTTATTAGTTATTAGTCATTAGTTATTAGTCATTAGTCAGCAGTCATTAGTCAGCAGTCATTAGTCAGCAGTCATTAGTCAGCAGTCATTAGTCAGCAGTCATTAGTCAGCAGTCATT
>NZ_JAUBTV010000113.1:13398-19310 GCF_036705145.1 Microcoleus sp. B5-D4
AGTCATTAGCCATTAGTCGCTGTGTCAGGGCGGGTTTACGCATACCCTGGATTTACATAATAGATACGGGTGAACCCGCCCCTACAGAATCTACGTTGATTTAGTCGGACACGATATAACACGTGACTAATAACTAATGACGAATGACTAATAACTAAGGCACAATCAAAACTGCACAAGGAGACAGATTGATTACCCGACTGGTAACGCTGTCAGACGCCCCATCATCGGTTAAACCCATCCCCCGACAGCCCATCACAATCAAATCGGCCCCAATTTCGTCCGCCACATCGCAAATCGTGAAAGCAGGTTTGCCTTCCCGTTCGATGATTTCAGCTTCAATTCCCTGCTGGGAAAACATCGATTGGGCCTCAGAAAGAAGTTTGGCGACTGCTTCGGGGGAAGTCATCACCTCGCGCGCGGGGGCGTCGGCCTCCTCGGCTGGGGGCTCGACTACCGAGAGAATAACTAAACGAGCACCGTAGGTTTTTACGATATTGACCACCTTTTCGGCAGCTTCGCGGGCTTCTCGGCTTTGGTCTACAGGAAATAAGACTGTCTTGAACATACTGCACATCTCCGGGACACGGACTCCGATAAAATGTTTAGGTTAAGCCAATCAGTGCCGTTTGTTCCATCTTCCGTTTTTTGTACGGGCGCGGTTGAATGCGTCCGAGGCCGGGGTGCAAGTTACCAGTGCCGCCATTTCAACGGAATTCGACAAAAACACACATATTAGGAGGTTAATCCTGTGACAAAAAAAACTGTAGCAAATTTATCGGCATCGGACTTATCGGGCAAACGGGTATTGGTGCGGGCGGACTTTAACGTGCCGCTCGACAACGGCAATATCACCGATGATACTCGCATCCGGGCGGCTCTGCCGACAATTCAAGATTTAGCGTCCAAGGGCGCTAAGGTGATTTTGTGCAGCCACTTCGGCCGTCCCAAGGGTGTGACGGAGAAGTTGCGCTTGACGCCGGTTGCTGTGCGCCTGTCGGAATTGTTGGGCAAAGAGGTCAAAAAGACTGACGACTGCATTGGTGATGAAGTCGCTGCTACAGTCGCGGCGATGCAAGATGGCGATGTGCTGTTGCTGGAAAATGTCCGCTTCTACCCAGAGGAGGAGGCAAACGACCCAGAATTTGCTAAGAAGTTAGCTTCTGTGGCCGATTTGTATGTCAATGATGCTTTTGGTACGGCTCACCGGGCTCACGCTTCTACTGAGGGCGTTACTAAGTATCTGAGTCCTTCTGTGGCTGGGTTTTTGATGGAGAAGGAACTGCAATATCTCGGCAGTGCGATCGACAATCCTCAGCGTCCTTTAGCTGCTATAATCGGCGGTTCTAAGGTTTCCAGCAAGATTGGAGTCATTGAAAAACTGCTCGAAAAGTGCGACAAACTGCTGTTGGGCGGTGGCATGGTTTTCACCTTCTACAAAGCTCGTGGCTTGAACGTTGGCAAGTCTTTGGTGGAAGAGGACAAGCTGGAACTGGCTAAGTCTTTGGAAGCTAAGGCGAAGGAACGGGGAGTTACTTTTCTGTTACCTACTGATGTGGTAGTTGCTGACAAGTTTGCTGCTGATGCTAACACTCAAACTGTCTCTGTTGAAAGCATCCCCGACGGTTGGATGGGTTTGGATATCGGCCCGGATTCAGTAAAAACTTTCCAAGATGCTTTGGCCGATTGCAAAACGGTCATCTGGAACGGGCCGATGGGCGTGTTTGAGATGGAGAAGTTTGCTGTGGGAACTGAAGGTATTGCTCATTCTTTGGCTGGACTTACTAAAACTGGTACTACCACAATTATCGGTGGTGGTGACTCGGTGGCGGCTGTGGAACAGTTGCATTTAGGTGAACAAATGAGCCACATTTCTACGGGTGGCGGTGCTAGTTTGGAGCTGCTAGAAGGTAAGGAATTGCCTGGTGTTGCTGCTTTAGATGAAGCTTAATTAAGTTAAGTAGGGCGGGCTTGGCCCGCCTTGCTGTCAGCAGGTCTAAATCATTGGCTGCGAATCATTTTTTTGAATATTTACCGCAGAGGGCGCAGAGAACGCAGAGCAAGAGGAAAGAGAGAGGGATATGGGTTTAAAGTCTATAGTTTGCTAGTATAATTTGTTTGAAGTAGCAGTGAGGTTTGTTTGTGAAACTTAAACTCTTGGCAACTGTAACGGCAAGTTTAGCTTTGTTTGGGCTGGCAGATCCCGTTAAGGCTCAAAATCCAGATCATGTTAGGCAATTGCTGGAAACTAAAGAGTGCGAAGGCTGTGACTTGAGAAATGCTGATTTGTTCAAGGCTAGCTTGTACAGAGCTAATTTAAGAGGAGCCGATTTAAGCGGAGCAAATCTCTATGAAGCTAATTTGCTAGAAGCGGATTTAAGTGATGCTAATTTGGCCAATGCTAACTTAGTTAATGCCGAAATGTACGGGGCTGAATTGAATGGTGCTAATCTGCGAAATGCGGATTTGTCTAATGCTTTTTTGGGGCGAGCGAATCTGACGAGTGCTGATTTGCGCGGTGCTAAACTTTTTAATGCGAATCTGGGGGAAGCTTATCTGTTGCAAGCTAATTTGTCGAATGCCGATTTGAGGCGTTCGCTGCTGTTTAGAGTTAATTTGAGTCGTGCGAATTTAAGCGGAGCGGATATGTCTTTCGCGGATGTGCGGGATACTAATTTGCAGAATGCTATTTTGTCAAATACTAGGCTTCCTGGGGCTCAATTGACCGGGACAAATATTGATGCGGCGAATAACGTGCGGCAGGCTGATTTGGGACGTGGCAACTTGCGGGGTACGAATTTGGGGCCGGGGGTTTGTGTGATAACTAATTATCCTTATTGTGTTTTGAATGTGGAAGAAAAATTTTAGACTCTAGTTCCCAGATTCATCTGTGGAGTAAATCTAAAATCTAAAATCTAAAATCTTAAATCCCCTGGCTGGCTGGCGCACCCTAGGTTGAACTCCGAGCTAAGTTTGAGGTGGTTTGTATCCTCTTTCTAGGGCAAATCTCACAAGCTGGGCCCGATTGTCTAACTGTAATTTACTGAAAATGCTGCCTAAATGAGCTTGCACAGTCCGGGGGCTAATAAACAGCCGATCGCTAATTTGTTTGTTAGTATAACCCTGGATAACCTCCCAAAAAACTCTTTCCTCGGCTGGTGTTAAAGGCAAAGGTGCAGGTGCTGGCAATACTGCCACAAATTGTGGTTCCACCGCCCTACCGCTAGAAGTTTGCAGCAGGCGGACAATTTCGGCGTGAATGCGGTGAGAGCGCTCTAACTGCGCTTTTACCTTAGCTAAAATTTCTTCAGACTGAAAAGGTTTTACCAGATAATCGTCACCGCCGATCGAATGACCTTCAACTTTCGACTCCAACTCGCCTTGACCCGACAAAAATATAAAGGGGACTAACTGTCCCAAACGGGTAGTTCGCAAACGGCGACAAAACTCAAACCCGTCCATTTCCGGCATCATGACATCTGAAATTACCAAATCTGGGGGGGCATTTTCAAACATCGAGAGCGCCTCAACCCCTGAATTAGCGCATTCCACCCGATATCCTTGACTTTCCAGGTACATTGCTAAGACTGTTTGACAGTCTGCTTCGTCGTCCACCACTAATATTGTTTCCATGACAGGCTTGCACCAATTCCAGTTGGACAGTTCTTGAAACTGCCAGTCCCAAAGTAGGAACTTAAATGAGTTTACCTCCTGCCACTTGATAAAGGTTCGCAATTTCAAGACGGCACACTTTCTCAAATAGTCCAATTAGGGGCTGAGCGCCTAAAAGGGGAAGCAATAGAGGAATATGGGGAACAATACTTTCTTTGATTCGCCTATCATCAAAAGCTACAACTTTTTATGAGGTAGCGTCAACTTTTATGCAGACAATAGAAGGTAAAAGAAAGAATTTTATCCTATTATACAGAAATCTTGGTGAGACTTACACTATTCCTAGACGCGACATTGAAAGGTTTTTAGATTTTTCTGGTTCGGACACCGATACAAAAGGAACAACGCGACTAGGTGCTGCTGGGGGCGGCGCGAACACATTCGGGTCGGCAACCAACATACTTTCAATTATCGCTGCTGGTTCGGGACGACTGAACAGATACCCCTGCATGATATCGCACTGATGTTGTTTCAAAAAATCTAGTTCTGCTTCTGTTTCCACTCCCTCAGCAATTACAGTCATATTCAAACTGTGACCCAGTAAAATTACTGCTGTAGTAATAGCAGCATTTTGAGTATCTTCGTTGGCATTACGGACGAAAATTCGATCGATCTTTAAACTGTCAAAAGCAAATTGCTTAAGATATCCTAAAGTAGCGTAACCGGTGCCGAAGTCGTCAATAGCAATCCGAATTCCTAGAGCTTTAAGTTGGTTTAAAGTAGTGCCTGCTACTGTCGCATTTTCCACCAAAGCGCTTTCGGTCATTTCTAATTCTAAATTAGCAGGCTCTAAACCTGTAGTTTCCAATATTTGGACGATTCGCGCCTTGAGTTCCGGGTCGGACAACTGCCGGGCCGACAAGTTTACTGATATTGTAAAGGGCGAAAACCCCGCAGCCAGCCAACTAGCGGCTTGAGCGCAAGCTGAAAGCAGTACCCACTCGCCAATCTGAATAATTAAACCTGTTTCTTCTGCTAAGGGAATAAATTCGCAGGGAGAAATTATACCTCGATCGGGATTTTGCCAGCGCACTAAAGCTTCGGCGCCGATAACTTGGCCGGTAGCAATATTCACTTGTGGCTGATAATATACCTGAAACTCACCTTGTGCCAAAGCGTGGCGCAGCAAAGCTTCGAGAGCAAACTTTTCAGGAGAGAGGGTTGTAACCTTAGTGGAGTCGTTAACTAAATCTTTGAGTCTGGCTTCTGCTTGGTGAAGCGCGACTGTCAGCGGTTGAGTAATAGTTTGCCGTTTCAAGACGCGAGAAGCAATGGCTCCCAGCAATTCAGCCTTGGTAAACGGCTTTGTCAGGTAATCGTCGGCTCCCAATTCCATCCCCCGACGAAAATCGGTTTTGTCACTTTGAGCCGTGAGGAAAATAAATGGAATTGTTGCAGCTAGCGAGTTTTGCCGCAGCGTCCGCAACACGTCATAACCGTCGAGTTCCGGCATCTGCACATCGCACAAAATTAAATCTGGTATCTCCGAAAGTGCCATCTGCACCCCAACTCGACCGTTCTCGGCCCCAATGACCCGGTAGCTGTGAGATTCCAGGAGTTGTAGAAGAGTTTCCCGGATTAATTCGTCGTCCTCAATTACCAAAATTTTGAGCATGATACTTAGATAACAGATGCCACTTTATATCTGAACCTGACTAACTCTAGCATACTCAAACTAGCAAATTAATAATTCAGCTAATTAGCCAATAAACCATTAGCCAAATGGCTGAATATTTCCCCTCGGTTCTTAAGTCACAATCAAAGAACTGCCCAAATTGGGAAGATTTCGATCTCTTTCAAGAGCAGAAAACTGCTGCGCCCGACTCGTTTGATAAACTTTTATTACAAAATCCTAATATTTCTCATAAAAAAAATTAGCCAACAGTTTCAGTGCGCCGACGGCGGAAATTACTCAGGCTATCACTTATATGATGTCCGGTTAATTGTTCATAATTAGTCCGTGTTTGTACTGAAAACTAGAGTTTTCTGTCAATGGATGAATCAGGATGCAGCGTCCTGATTCATCCAAAAAAGGATACTTGCTTTCAGACAACAGTCGTGGAGAGATAAAAATTTTAGATTAAGGTTCAATCTCCCAGATTCATCTGTGAAGTGAATCTAAAATCTAAAATCTAAAATCGACTAAGGGATAACTTAACTATGGATCGCGAATTAAATAACTTACAATTTTAATTGTTATTGTGGGATGGGCGTCCCGCCCGTCTTTTTTGGACGGGCGG
>NZ_JAUBTV010000114.1:0-19072 GCF_036705145.1 Microcoleus sp. B5-D4
TGTTCCACAAGAAAATTTATATTTTGTGGAACAGGCATCTTGCCTGTTCATAAAAAGCTAATTGAGAATGGTGCAACCTATGAGTTACATCCGTTACATCCGTTATAGAATCCGTTGCCGAACTTCCTTCTTCCCTCTTCCTTCTTCCTTCTTCCCTCTTCCTTCTTCCTTCTAAAACACAGTCCCGTCACTTTCAATCTGAATTGGCGGCACTCCACCGGGCCTCAATTCGCCCGCAATTTTCCGCCCCGCCGCCCAAGTTCCTCCTTGCAAAATCTTCACCAGCGGCAATTGATCCGCACTCAAATGCAGCTTTTCTCGAATAGCTGCGGCAATTTTATCTAAAAGATTGACAGTGAGCGATCGCCATTCCACTATAACTTCCGAACCAGGCAAGTAACTCTGCTCAAAAATAGCCGAATCTTTTGCCCGCAGCAGCCCGATATCCAAACACAAACCGCCGTTGCGGTACTCCGGCAATCCCGTTAACTCATCCAATCCAGTCACTTCTAAACCAAGTTCCGGCAGCGGTTCCAACAGCGAATAAGTCAACCACTGCGACAGTTTGTGAAACGGCACCAATTCATCGCCGAGATTTTCTCCTGTTAAAGCCGGATGCCGCCAAACATCGCCTAAATTAACACCACCAATTGCATATCTTCCCGGCCAAATTTCCCCAAAACCTGTCAAAACAGCGCTCAATACGACCGCAGCCTTCACAGTTTTGCCTCCCGAAACCCCACTGTCGAGCAAGTATTTTGCCAAATTGCCGGGACGCGGGTTTTCGCTACCAAATAATAATGGATGCTGACAAATCGCCTTTCCCAAACGCTGCAATAATTCTAATCTTCCTGTTAAACCAACTAGCGGATTGTCTCGACTTACCTGAAATCCAGCAGCTAAGGTTTCTAGTTTTAATTGAGAAAGTCCGCGAGAATCAGCTTGCCAAGGAAAATCGGGATTGCTGGAAAAAACACCTTGACAAAACATCCGCAAGCTGGCTATTGCTAACCCTTCAGAACGGCGGTAAACCTGTCCGGTTTCAGGTTCGCAATACTGCCAATCTGCACCAGCACCGGCATCGAGCAAAACGCTGATAATTGCTAAATCAAATTTGATTTTAGCTTGCTCTATGAGTGCAAATTCTCCTAAAACTGCATCTAATTCAGCGATTCGCGACAGGTTGCCGGCTTCAAAATGTCGCCAGCGACTGTGAAAGGGAATGTTAAAATCAGGATACTGTTGGCGCGTTGTGTCAATTACATAATTTGCTGCTTTGTCGAGTTGGGATAAATCGACGCGGAAGTAGCGAAGTTTGTCCTGGCTGGCTAAATCAAAAAGCCGATCGCACTTTTGGCGAATAGCAGCCGGGGTTCTCAGATATTCTACAGTCTCAAGTTCAATATTGTGCAACTTCATACAACCAAACAGCGGTAAACATCGTTTTCTTGAAAAAAGTCAAACTGACTGTAATCTAAAAGATTATCTAAAATCGCATTTTTATCGATCTTGATCAGCTTATATTCCCACTTCGACCCGCTGACTTCGCGTTTTATGTGATCGGAAACTATGACCGAATTTCTTTCTCTACCCGGACATACTATTTTACTTAAATCTTCCAGCCTGTCGGCTATGTGAATATCTTTTCCGTAAGTGCAAGACCTAAATATATATAAATTTCCCTTAGCCACTCCCACCGACAAGCCACAAGGTATTTGATTGGCGTTAATAAAAAGTTTCCAATTCTCGCACAGACTTTCCATTGCTGCTAAGGCTGAGTGAGCTTCCGGGAAAGTCAACAAATGCGAATCACCAACAATACTCCGAATTGTGCCGCCGTATTCTTCGCAAATTGTTTTTTCAAAAGTATCAAAGTTGGTGAGCAAATATTCCACATCTTTGATAGAATTAGATTCTTGATAAGCTATAAACCCTCTCAAATCTGCTTTAATTATTGCTTGATTCTTGATGATTCGCGTTTTGTAACTTTGGTCAACTTTGTATACTTTTTCAGGTTCGCTCATCCCTTTCAAAGAAAACTCGTTGACAAAAGACGTTTGCACTTCTGCTTTGTTGAGCGACAGCCATGCTGCTTGGGACAAATATATTTCATCTGGCGGAGTTACTGATTCTATGCGCGCTGTTAAATTCACCGTATCGCCAAAGATATCTTTATCTTGATGCAAGACATCTCCTAATGTAATAGACACACGAATAGCCAATCGTTCGTCGTTCGCCTTGCTAGATTGTTGCGCTCTCAATTCTTGCTGCATTTCTATGGCTGCTACAGCCGCTGCTGTGACGCTAGGAAAAATTATCCAAAATGAATCACCTTCCCCTTTAATCACGCTGCCTTCATTTCTGGCGCTAATATCTGAAACAAAAGTTTTATGCTCGTTTAACAAACTACTCAAGTCCGACTGAGATAATTTTTTAACTCTGGCGGTATATCCGCAAATATCTGTTTTTACGATCACACTAGAACGCAAATTAGCCATAACCTACCCTGACTGATCAAAAACCAGCAATAAATTTCATTTAGCAAAGACGCGATTGTTCGCGTCCCATCGGTCGCGTCTTTGCCCTCTTAATCTCCTAAATCGCGTCCGATCGCTCCTGCAAGAATTGTAGCATCTGGCACAGGGTCAGGCGTGTAGTAGCCGGCGGCTTTTTTGGCGACGATTTCGACTTGTGCGTCTGCGGGAATCCAATCTTCAGGAATGGGGATGCGATCGACCACCTGAATGCCAGAATTGATAATCGCATTGTATTTCATATCGCTCATAGAAACTAAACTGTCAATGCGAGAGATCCCCAACCAGTGCAGCACGTCTGGCATTAGTTCTTGAAACCGCATATCTTGAACTCCCGCCACACATTCAGTGCGCGTAAAATAGGCATCAGCGCGATCGCCACCTTCCTGCCGTTTTCTGGCATTGTACACCAAAAACTTAGTCACTTCCCCCAAAGCTCTCCCTTCCTTGCGGAAGTAAACAATTACCCCAGAACCGCCGGCTTGTGCCGTTTGGATGCAAATTTCCATCCCGTGTACCAAATAAGGGCGACAAGTGCAGATATCGGAACTGAAGACATCAGAACCGTTGCATTCATCGTGTACCCGTACCGCCAACTGCTTATCCGGGTCAGAAATATTCGCGACATCGCCAATAATATAAACCGTAGTTCCGCCAATTGGTGGCAAGAAAACCTGTAAGTCCGGCCGCGTCACTAAATCCGAGAACATTCCGCCTGTTTGCTCGAACAGGACACGGCGGAGAACGCTTTCTTGGGCGCCGATTCGCCTAGCAATTCCCGGCAAATACCACACTGGATCGATCGCAATTTTAGTGACTGCTAAATTACCGCCTGCTTTGACAATTTTGCCATCAATTTGCACCCGCCCCTTAGCGATGGCATCTTGCAATTCTGGCATATTAATGTGAGCTTTAGTGACAGCAATTGTCGGGCGAATATCATATCCCTGCTGGAGAAATGAAGTATAAACTTCGCTAACCAAACCCCCAAACGGATCGAGAGAAACAATCAAATTGCGATCGCCCCAACTCGGGTGCGGCCCGATGTGTGCGGCCGGAGAGGTGTTGGTAAAATCGGGGCGGTGATCTGCTTGGAGTGCGCCGTTCGCAACTGCTAGCGCGCGATAAACAGAGTAGGAACCCGAATGAGTGCCGATCGCATTCCGGTGAGACGATTTGGTGAGGCTACCAATCACAGGCCCCCGTTTCAGGGGATCGATTTCTCCCCAGTAAATGGGATGAGGTTTTGTGCCGGATCTGTCGGGATGGGATGTTAAAACTATATGCTTGGGTTTTGACACAGTTTTTTTGGGATCTTGCTATGGATGCTGCTGTTAGTTGAAAGTGAAATTGCAATTTGAAGCAGTGATTTATGATAGCAAAAGGATTCAGGCTCTGGAAGTATCCGGCATAGCAAAACTCGTGAAGCTGACTTGCGCGGTTTCTTCAAAAATATAAAAATTTTATATTTGTGCTTCAGCGATCGGGGCTGCACTACCAACAACAAAGCTACATATTTAATTCAAGTTTCTTTAGCGATTCTATTTCATTTGTGCATGAGATTTTTTTGAACTAACCACAGAGGGCGCAGAGGACGCAGAGCCTCTATAAAATATAGAAAGAGGAAAAGAGAGATGTTCACAATTCCTGCAAGGGTTGCTATAGTTACAACTGGTAGTGCTGAATTATCAAGAAAATACATACTAACTCACAAAATTAATGTTGCCAAGTACATCTAATTATTTGCTCAAAAATGGTCGCGTACCCGCGTCTCTTCTAGAGATGAAATCGATCGCCTCGTCAGCTTCTACTGTGGCGACAACGGGGAGTGAGAACAATTTTTGTTTGGTGGATTTGGAAATTGCGGCAGGGGCGATCGCCCAAATTATCCCAGCAGGTACAAAACCTGTCTCCTCCTCTGGAGATATCCCAGTTATAGATTTGCAGGGCGGCTTAGTTTGGCCTTGTTTTGTGGATATGCACACCCATTTAGACAAAGGCCACATTTGGGAACGATCGCCCAATCCCGATGGAACTTTTGCCAGCGCGATCGAAGCGGTAGGCGCTGATGCCCAAAAAAACTGGAATGCAGAGGATGTTTACCGGCGAATGGAGTTCGGCCTCAAGTGCAGCTACGCCCACGGAACCAAGGCTATCCGCACTCACATCGACAGCGCGGGCGAACAGGGAACCGTTAGTTTGGGAGTATTTGAAGCGCTGCAAGCCGAATGGGGCGATCGGCTGATCTTGCAAGCCGTTTCCCTGGTTTCCCTCGACTATTTCCTGACACCAGCCGGCGAAAAATTAGCCGATCGCATGGCCCAAACCGGCGGCATTCTCGGCGGAGTCGCCTATATCAACCCCGACTTAGACAAACAACTCGATCGAGTTTTTGCCTTAGCCAAAGAACGAAATTTAAACCTCGACTTCCACACCGACGAAAACGACGATCCAGAATCAGTAACACTGCGGGAAGTCGCAAAAACCGCCATCCGCCATGAATTTGGGGGTCAAATAATCTGCGGACACTGCTGTAGTTTAGCCCGACAACCGTCAGATTTAGTAACAGAAACTCTGGAATTAGTCAAGGAAGCAAATATTGGCATTGTCAGCTTGCCGATGTGCAACCTTTACCTGCAAGACCGAAAATCTCAGCGTACACCGCGCTGGCGGGGAGTGACACTGCTGCACGAACTCAAAGCAGCAGGAATTCCCGTTGCAGTTGCTAGCGACAATTGTCGCGATCCGTTTTACGGATTTGGCGATCACGACGTTTTGGAAGTCTTTAATATGGCAGTCCGCATCGCTCATTTAGATAGGCCCTATGGAGACTGGCCCTGTGCAGTGACAAAGACTCCAGCCGATTTAATGGGATTGCCGAATTTAGGACGAATTGCAGTGGGTTTACCAGCAGATTTGATTTTGTTTAAGGCGCGGAATTTCAGCGAATTGTTATCTAGATCCCAGGGCGATCGCACTGTTTTACGGCAGGGCATTAAAATTGATACAACTTTGCCCGATTACCGCGAACTCGATGATTTATTAGCAACTGAAATCTGACATTTTGTACGAATATCAAGAACAGGCTCTCCGGCCTGTTCCACAAAAGATGAATTTTCTTTCTACTCGTTACTAGGCAGAGCCGGGAACCAGTTAATTGAGTTTTGTGGAACGGGCCGAAGAGCCCGTTCTTGACAATGGTGTAATATGTAGGTTTCAAAAAGCATTTAGCCTTGGTATATTGTCAAATTGCAACTAATTTGATATAAATATAAAAGCTAATTCGAGTGAGGATGTTTTAAGTGAAAGCAGTTATTTTATTGTCGGGAGGGCTAGATTCCTCAACAGTTTTGTATCAAGCCAAAGCCGACGGCTGCGAGTGTTACGCTATTTCCTTTGACTACCAGCAAAGACATCGGCGGGAGTTGGAATCAGCACGGGCGATCGCACTTTCAGCGGGTGTTAAGGCACATCAGATAGTAAACTTTGACTTAACACTGTGGGGCGGTTCGGCTTTGACGGATAATGAGATGGAATTGCCGATCGATCGCAATCTTGCAGAAATGTCCCAAAACATCCCAATTACCTACGTTCCTGCCAGAAATACGATCTTTCTCAGCTTTGCCCTCGCCTACGCAGAAACTCTAGAAGCCGATCGCATTTACATCGGTGTCAACGCTTTAGATTATTCTGGCTATCCCGACTGTCGCCTCGATTACATCCAAGCCATGCAGGAAGTATTTCGGTTAGGAACAAAGCAGGGAAGAGAAGGAGAACCTATTAATATTGTAACACCTTTGATTGAACTTAAAAAAACCGAAATTATTCAATTGGGCAATAAGTTGGGAGTACCTTGGGAGCAAACTTGGTCTTGCTATGCAGGCGGGGAAAGTGCGTGCGGCGTTTGCGATTCTTGTCGGCTGCGGCTGGCTGCTTTTGAGGAATTGGGCTTGAAAGATCCGGTGCCTTACGCTTAAATATGACTTACGCACGACGGCCCAGAAACCGGGTTTTTTCGAGTCTCTTCGCTTCCGCCCGCCGAAACGGTAAAAAACCCGGTTTCTAAGCATCGCAGCGGGTGGTCAGAAACCGGGTTTTTTCGCAAGAATATATTACAGATGGCAGAAACTGCCAAAAACCCGGTTTCTTGGGTTTTGATGGGTAAGTCCTGCATGACTAAAATTTTTAAAATTGATTCTTAGTTAGTTTTGAATCATCCGAGTGCTTATTTACCTTCCGGCTCATCCTCAACTTCCAGTTGACTCTCGTCTTCCTGTCCGAACGTAATTTCATTTTGCAGCGAATTCAATGGGACTAAAAGCAGATCAGCTATTTGCGATTGTCCTCTAGCCCTGTAGATATCTATCGCTTTCTGAAAATCTTCTACTCCCCCCTGTTTTTCTCCAATTACAGCTCGCATACGAGCACGGATAATATAAGCTTCTACAAAATCCGGATTAAGATTAATTGCTTGAGTAAAAGCTTCAGCAGCTTCCTTATACAGTTCTTTGCGACCGAGGTCGAATCCTTGTTGATAAAGTTCTTGAGCTTTCATAGCATTTCTTAATTTCTGCTGTTCATCGCGCTTGCATAAAGGATCGAGCCTGTTGACTTTACCTGATGAATCAAGTATAAAGCACCCTGGTTCTTCCTGGGCATTCGCTACAGTCTGAAAAAGAGGTAGACTAATTATTGATTGTTTTTTACAAGCTAAAAGATATGTCTATTGAAGAGCGCCGAGGTATTGAAACAATTGACAGAAACCAAAATCTACTTCTCGTTCGGGCTCCTATTGAGTCAGTGGCGGAAAAATTTAGTAGGGCGAGACGTGCAGATGTTTGGGAACGGGATATCTACGATCGCGAAATCGAAATTACCACCGAAAGCTATATTGTATTTCAGTTCCGAGGACATCATTGGACGATCGTTGAGCAACTGAATCATCATCCCGGTTCCCTTGTATTTGGAGAAGGAGATGCTATCACCCTTTCCTGGTTCCTATCCACTCGCGCCATCTACTACAAATGCAGCGACACTTGCGGTTATATTGGTTATAACTGCTACGACAGAGGTGCATTTGCAGAGATGCTGTACTTTGAAGCAGAAATGGATCTCCTATTCCTCTCTGACTTTCGTGAGGTTAAAGCTGAGGATATTGACGATGCCTTCAACTTTACTTTCGCTTTTATGCAGGAGCAAGATATCTATATTCCCTACGTATATTACGAAAATGTGAAGGTTGGCGATCGCATTAATTTACGCCCCAAAGGCCCGACGTTAGATGATTTAGTACGCAGCGACTTCGAGCGAGTAGATTATCTAGGTATTCGCTAAAATATTCTCAACTAGAAAATTTGGCCACACTACTCACCCCGCTATTCTTTCGCCCTTTCCCCACAACTTCCTCATCCGCTGCTGCAATTCCATCTAAAGTTCGATCGCCCGCAGCCCCTTCCAACAAGTGAATTTGAAGTTGATCCAACCGCGGCCCGGACACAGAAACAACCGTAAGTTCCACATTTTCGCCCCGCCAAACTTCCCCAGCAGCCGGCATTCTTTGCAACTGATAACTCAGAAAACCTCCAATTGTCTGATATTCGTCAGTTACTGGCAAATCCAAATTCAATATTTGATTCACATCATCTAAATTTAACTGCGCTTGCACTAAATAAGTGCGATCGTCCAATACTTGCAAAGCAATTTCTTTATTGTCGGGCGACTGGTAAGTGCGGCCGATAATTTCCGCGATCAAATCCCTCAGTGTTACTAAACCGGAAATGCCGCCAAATTCATCAACTACGATCGCAATTTCTTCCGACGAACTCTGCATCAAAGGCAGCAGTTCCCCCAGCAGCATCATCTCCGGCACAAACCTCACCGAACCCATCCAAGTTACAATTGGCGTGTCGGGAGATAGCAAACCTTCAGCTAGAGGTTTCGCAAGTTGTTTGAACCCAATAATGCCGATAATGTCGTCTAAAGAATCTCCCGTCACGGGATAGCGGGAATGGTTAGAAATCGCCATTTCGTCGAGCAAAGTTTGAAAGGTTGCCGTCTTGGGAAGTGCGACAATGTTAGGCCTCGGCACCATTACTTCTTCTACCCAAACTTCGCCAAATTCAAACACGTTGTTGAGCAATTCTCGCTTTTCTGCTTCCAAGCCGCTGGATTCGCTGGAAGTAGCGATAATTAATTGCAGTTCTTCGGGAGTAACCGGGCGATGCCTTAGATCGTATTCGATGCCCGCCAACCGCAAAAGCGATCGAGTAGATTGATTGAGAAACGACACAAAGGGCTTGAACACACGGGCAATCAATAAACTCGGAGGCCCTAAACTTCTGGCTAGCTGTTCGGAATGCAGCAACGCTACAGATTTGGGAAAGAGTTCGCCCAGTACGATTTGCAGGTAAGCTAGCAACAAAAAAGTTACTATTGGTATGCTAAAAGAATGGGCGATCGCCGACTTGATGTAAATTGGCAGTGGCAAATAGCCGATCGACATTCGGACTAGCACGGCGATCGTACTTTCCCCAATCCAGCCGAGAGCTAAACTAGAAAGAGTGATTCCCAACTGCATTGTCGAAAGCAATCGCTCAATACTTTGCTGCAAAGATTGCACCGTTTGAGCTGCCACGTCGCCGGCATCCACTAACTGATTGATGCGCGATCGGCGTACCGTCACCATCGAAAACTCAGCCGCCACAAAAAAAGCATTAATCGCAATCAGCAACAGCACTGACAGCAACCGCGACAGCACCTCTGTCAAACTCATCGCGGGTAAATCAGATATCTCCTGCACTCTCGCCCCTAAAAGTGACACAATGCTCCCTAAAAAAACTTTATCGATCAAACCTGAGAATCCCTCTGCAGGTTTGGTCTTCTTTTATTTTACTTCGCCACTGGAATGCCAGATATTTGCAACTGAAGTTTTTGACCTGGATAATCTGTCAGCGTCAGCGAAACTTCCTTAGCATTTTCTAGCAAAGCTGTGGGAATACTCACCGTACCGTAAAACACCTGCCCGTTGGGGGGGAGTTCCGAGGGCAAATCCTCGGCAGTCGCGCTCAGGGCCCGGCCACGATCGTCAGTGACGTTCAAGAAACTGTAGAGAAACCTCACAGCTTGGGAGCCTTCATTTTTCATGCTCACGTCTAGCAGCATGGAATTGTTGCGCTGACTGGCCGCGCTTACCTCCAGGGTTATTCCCCCGTCGCGACTGTTCAGGGGAAACTTGGCGCTGGCATTTTGTGCAGCCGGTTTTTTGGCCGCGGCTGGTTTAGAGCTTGCCTTCTCTGTTTTAGTATTTGCCCCGGCCGTTTTTTCGGGATCGCGACCTTCTACCCGTGCTTTGACGGTTGTGAGAATGTCTTTTTCTTTCAAAATGCTCACTTGGTCTTTGCTAGCCTGAGTTCCCTGCTTGCCGCTGCCAGCATTGTTGCTGGGACGAACATCGGGTTGAGTCGTTCCTTGCAAGGCTTCGCGACCTATAGTAAATCCCCAAACAGAACTCGTCACGCCTGCTCCAAACATGAGAGCGAGCAGAATTAGAGTCAGAACTACCGTCGAATTCACTGCCATTGCCTATAAGTTTATGCCGAGTCCTAGAAACTGCTTTGTCCGGTCGATCGGCTTGCCTAAGATTGGCTAACAGGCGATCGGGACTCAGCAGATCTAAAGATTTTGATTTTTGTTCTCTAGTTCTAGCACGGACTGAGAAATTATGTTATAATTCATTTTGAGTTAGATCAAAGAAATTGATTTAACGGCAGTTGGCCGAGCGGTTTAGGCAGCGAACTCATAATTCGCCCCAGGCAGGTTCAACTCCTGCACTGCCGATTTAACATTAATCATGACGCTCCGCGCTCTGGCTAAAAACCAGGTGTCTTCCCAGATACAAGTCTTGGACGCATGGGGGGCTAGAAACCGGGTTTCTACGAAAAATTTGCGACCAGTAACGAAAAATATACGAAGAAACCCGGTTTCTGAGGTCGCAAGTGCGATCGCCAACTAGAAATTTGGTCGATCGCGAGATCCTGAGATCGCATTCGACTCGGAAAATTATTATTCTGATGCAAAGGTCAACGAGATCAACCCTTAATCAATTCCACATTATATCTGCTCGCTTCTGAGATGGCGGGCGCGGCGCGGGGACGATGATCGTACAGCACTCCAAAAATTATTATTCTGATGCAAAGGTCAACGATATCAACCCTTAATTAACTCCACTCCGTCGCGCCCGTCGATATCTTGAACGTAAACCTTAACTTGTTCTTCCTTTGCAGTCGGCAACTTTTTACCCGTAAAATCCGGCTGAATCGGTACTTCTCGGTGGCCACGATCGACTAATACCGCTAACCAAATTTTCTCCGGCCGCCCGTAATCGTTTACCGCATTCAAAGCCGCTCGACTCGTTCTGCCTTTATATATAACGTCATCTACCAACACCACGGTTTTGCCCGTCAAATCGAAAGGAATTTCTGTTTTAGCCGGTGTCCGCATCGCAACTCGATCCAAGTCATCTCGGTAAAAGGTAATATCCAAAGCGCCCACGGGTACTTTGACTTGTTCGAGGACTTCAATTTGATCTGCCAAAATTTGAGCTAAAGGCACTCCTCTACTATGAATGCCCAACAGCACTAACTCCGAGGGATTCCCTGATTTTTCGACAATCTGGGAAGCGACGCGGGTGAGAGTACGCCTCACTTCATCAGGGGATAAAATTTGGATAATTTTAGTCATGGGTTGCTGCGAGCTAATTGTTGGCTGTTGGCATATCGAACAATTTGAGATTTGAGATTTGAGATTTTAGATTGACTTGACAGATGAATCTGGGGGTTTGAACAAAGGTCAATCGATTTTAGATTTTAGATTTGAGATTTTAGATTTTAGCATTGACTTGCGCGAGATAAATTGGGGGGCTTGTTGATCGGATACAGGTTTTTTATTTCTGGACGGATGAATCACGTGGCGGGTATCCTGGATGCTTGATTGTCAAAACTTTTTTTGCTTCTGTCGGTGGCTTATATCTGTCTTCTGCTGGGCTTACCCAGAACGGATGAAAAGCAGATGCTGCGATTGCAATGCTTGGAGCGCGAACAATGACAGAAATAGGTTATTTATGCCTCCTGGACTGTTCGGGTGAGGTCATCAGTTAGCGGCTCAAACATAATAAGGTATAAAAAAGCAATGATAGTCCCAACCAAATCAGAAAGCAATACCGAGTTAATTGCAATGCTTGGCAAATTAGCGGCGCTGCGATCGGGTGAACCGGCTCGCCTAACAGCGGTTTGTGTTTGAGAACTCCGCGATAGGAATTGGTACCTCCTAGTTGTACTCCCAAGATGGCGGCGTAAACGCACTCGCTCCAACCGGAATTTGGACTGGCATCTTTAACAGCATCTCTCTGACAAATTTGCCAAATGTAAATCGGTTTGCCAGAGATAACGGCTAAAGTAATCACTGTTAGCCGGCAAGGAATCCACGTCAGCACGTCTTCTAGTTTGGCGCTAAACCATCCTAAATCAGTGTAGGGCGCTTCTTTGTAGCCGATCGTAGAATCTAATGTGCTGGCTGCTTTGTAAGCGATCGCCAGGGAAACCATCGCACTCGCCCACATCGAGTTAGGATCGATCGGCGCAGCGGTAACACTTAATAATAGATGCGGCAGAGCGAACCCAAGTAAGGCATAAAATAGCGGTGCTGTCACACCATCGACTGCATTCTCTGTTACAGTTTCTAACACTGCTCGCAAAATTTCTGGCTCGGATAAGTTTTCGGTATCCCGGCCGACGTAAAGGCTCAACCTTTCTCGCGCCTTGACTAAATCTCCAACATTTAAAGGTGCTAGCACATCCTCTGCTGCGGCCCTCAAACTGCGACCTGCAAAACAGCTTGCCAGCAAAATGGTCTGTATGGCAATACCTAAAAGAGGATGCACCCAACTAGCAGCTTGGACGATCGACCAACTGACAGTATAACTGCCTACAATCAGCCCGATCGCTAGTATTGTACCAGCACCTCGTAGCAGCAGTTTGTGCCGATCGCCAGCGGGACGATCCGCTGCTTCAGGCATTTTGCCTGGGGGATTATTCCATATATTAAAGACAAGTCGAGTATAACGGTCGATCGCCCAACCCATCGCCTGCACGGGATGTGGCCAACCCCAAGGATCGCCGATCGAATAATCTAATACCGCAGCTAACATCAAAACAGGAAATTCATCCGGCATCATTATATATTGTGTCAAACTTGATAGTCCGGCCGAGCAGGAGCGATCGTCCGGGTAGCGCCGGTTTTAACTGCTGCTACCTTTGGGGACTTTAATTTTTTAGCAGCAATTTTAACTGCTGAGATTACTTTCGTCGCCCAGCAAGTGTACGTTCTCCTCCCAATTAACACCGTCAAAGGGTAGAATCTCAAAGTGTTTGATGGCATCGTCGTCAAGACAGCGGACGTTGACATCGAATTGATCGGGATGCGATCGGGGGCGATAGAACGAGTGAATGCCGCAAATTCGGCAGAAAGTATGTTGAGCAGTTCCTGTATTAAATGTATAGGTGGTCAAAACATCTTCGCCACTGAGCAAGGTAAAACGTTCCGGCGGCACAATGAGGTGCAAAAATCCCTTCTTTTTACAGATAGAGCAGTTGCAATCAGATGCTTCGTGTTTGTCAACGGCGACACGGAAGCGGACAGCTCCGCAGTGACAGCCACCAAAGTAAGTAACAAGTGTTGCGTCCATGTGTGCTTGCTGGCGATCGAATGAATGAACTTACCATTTAAATGATAAAGCTAGTTTCTTCCCCAAGAGCCGCTTGCCAACTGCGGACATCATAGTATAAGTCTTCGAGGGAAATACTGTACAGCGCTTCGGCAAGTTTTTTGTGCAATCGGTTCCACAAACTGAATGTTACCCAGTCCTCTGCTTGCGTCGCGTCGGGAAAATGTCGAGGTAAAGGTTCAATAGTTTCACCTACAGCCTCTAAGATTTGTCCTAAAGAGATTTGAGCGGGCATCCGGGCTAATTGATATCCACCTTGGGAACCCCGAACAGATTGGACTAAACCGGCTCGTCGCATTTCAATCAGCAATTTTTCTAGATACGGAGCAGGTAACTCCTGTCGCTTCGCTATCGATTTCACCGATGTCGGGCCAAAGCGAGGTTGCAAACTTAGATCCAGTAATGCTTTGACACTGTAGTGTCCGCGTGTGGTTAACTTCATGGGATTTTAAGAGCGGGGCAAATATTCAGCTAGCTGATAGCTGATAGCTTATGCTACCGAGTTTAGAGATTGCTCGCACTGGCTGCAGCTACTCCTCAAGAAAGACTGCAGGTTGTTAAAAATATTTAGATAATAGTGGTTAACAATTGAGCCGATCGGTGTAATATGGTTTTACGACCAGCTATAAAGCTAAAGTTTCTTGGTCAAACCAAAAACCAACCGAGAAAAAATCCGTACACCAGTTGAATATTTCAGGACTCAGTAAATGGCTAAAAAGAAAAATATCGAACCCCTTGAAGGCGAAGATCTGATCAAAAAGGTCAAAGACCTAGAGAACCTTACCAAGGAAGAAAAAGCTAGAGCCTGTGGCTACTACACCGTTACCAAGAACGGCGTAGAACGGGTCAACATGATGAAATTCCTGAATGCGCTGATTGATGCAGAAGGCATTCAGCTAGACGGGAAGCAAAACGGCAATGGACGCGGCGGACGCTCTGCCAGCTATCGGATTAGCGTTCAATCTAACGGCAACTTACTGATTGGAGCCGCCTACACGAAACAGATGGAACTCCAGCCAGGAGATGAATTTGAAATCTCTCTGGGACGCAAGCACATTCACCTGCGCCAAATCGATCGAGAAGAAGAAGAATCCTAGGCTTTTACGACTTGCTTTGACTTCTTGCTTGAACAGGTTGGTTTGACTTCAAGCATTGACTGCAAGCAGAGAGTTGGCTCTGAAATCTTTCTGTGAGCCTAAAAAAGTATGGCTTCTATAGATGGCAATGGCTGGACAAAAGCCACTGCCACTACTTTATATTTTCCGAGAATACCTATTCTCGCCCCTCGCTATATCCGTTTGGACAAGCGGGGGATTTTCCGCGTAGCTGTTAAAGAGAAGTTCGGCAACGGATTGTGTACCGGGTGTAACGGATGTAACGCATGGATGTTCATCAAGGGATTGTATAGCGGATTTAACGGATGAATGTTGAGTTTCGATGGTCGAGGTTCCAGGCAAGAAGCAGGTTAGGTTGAGCTACGAAACCGAACAAAGCAAGAAAATGGCAGAGGTATTCTGGGCCAAGAGTGCGTCATACCAGTTTAAAAAAAAGAATGCAACTGTCGGCAAACTCCAAAGCACGAGCTTCCTCATTCATCGCCAATTATTTAATCTAAAATCTAAAATCTAAAATCTAAAATTGTATAAGTCTCGTGGTTGCTCCTGATGTGTGTCTGTGTGGGAGGGGTTTTGAGGGCAAGGAAACACCTCGATCGCCCGTGAGTGAAATTACAGGCTAGAACAGTTAAAGTGTTAGGGAGCAATTAGTCACCAGCCTATGCCGTTGCCCCGATTCGCGAGCAAAACTTCTCAACACCAAATAAAAATCCCCCTGCGTCACCTTCTAGTGGCCTCTTTTGTGCTGCAAATCGTCGCAGCCGTTGGGATTGTCGGGTATCTGTCTTTTCGCAACGGAGACAAAGCAGTCGAAGAGCTCGCCGAGAAATTGATCGCGGAGACGGGAAAGAGAGTTGAAGAAAAGCTGATTTCTTTTCTCGAACCTACCCAGTGGGTAAATCAACTTAACGCCTCGGCGATCGAGCGCGGTGAATTAAACTTACACTTAGAAAAGCCGCAGCCTCGGGGAGAGAAGTTCCTCTGGCAACAAATGCGATCTTTTAAAAGCATTGAATGGATATCCTTCGGTGCGGAAAAATCAGGAGAATATCTCGGCATTTGGCGCAACCCCACGGATCACAACTTGCAAATTGTCGCGGCAAACAAGTCTACCAACTTTCAGAACATATACTACGCTACAGACGGCAACGGCACTCGCACCGCTAAATTAAAGGCAGAACCCAGAACCTACGATGCCCGTCTCCGCCCCTGGTACAAAGAAGCTGTCGCAGCTAACAAACCGATTTGGACGAGCATTTATCCGGGTTTTACTCCTGGGACTGTTTTTATTGCTGCCAGCCAACCGATTCGCGATCGAAATGGTAAATTGCTGGGAGTTAGTGCCGTAGACTTTTCGCTCTCGAGCCTTCAGCAATATCTCCATCGCATCAAGCTTAGCAAAACGGGACAAATTTTCGCGATCGAACGATCGGGCTTGCTGGTTGCCAGTTCGAGTCAAGAATCACCCTTTAGAAAGATGTCGCGAAAGCAGCAACTGCAGCGGGTGAATGTTTTAGACAGCCAAACTCCTATCATTCGCACCGCAGCTAAATATTTGTACGAACACTTCGGGGGCTTTGGCGAGATTAAGCAGCGGCAGCAACTGAAATTTAGCCGAGATGGGCAGGAATATTTTGTGGAAGTGTTGCCGTTTTCTGATGTTTACGGTTTGAACTGGCTGATTGCGATCGCAGTTCCCGAATCTGATTTCATGGGGCAAATTAACAAAAATACGCGCACTACAATTTTACTTTGTTGGGTGGCGCTGCTGCTATCGACAATTGCTGGAGTGCTGACAGCTAGGTGGGTAACGCTGCCGCTGCTGCGGCTCAATGAAGCAGCTAAAGATATTGCCGCCAGAGAGTTCGATCGCGCTGTTACTGTCAGTAGGCTTGAGGAAGTCGGCGAATTAGCGCAGTCTTTCAACGAGATGGCTGCTCAACTGAAAAAGTCTTTTCAAGCTTTGGCAGAAAGTGAAGAAAAATTTGCCCAACTGGTAGAAAATTTGCCTGTTGGAGTCTCGGCGATGAATCCGGGCGGCGCAGTTATTTTCATGAATTCGGCGGGAGAGCAAATATTGGGTAGGGGAGAAATGCCCGATGCTACCGCACAAGAGCTACCAGAAGCTTATCAAACTTATATAACAGGCACTAATCAACTGTACCCGGCCGAGCAAATGCCGTTTGCACGGGCGTTGAGTGGCTTCGAGGTGATTGCGGAAGATATGGATATTCGCCGAGACGGGAAAAATATTCGTTTGGAAGTGCGAGCGCTGCCGGTGTTTGACGGTGCGGACAATATCCTTTATGTTCTTAATGTTTTTACAGATATTACGGCTCGCAAACACGCAGAGCAAATATTGGCTGACTACAACCGTACCCTCGAAATTGAAGTAGTCGATCGCACGATCGAGCTAGCCTCGATCAATGCCCGCTTGCAGCTCGAAATTGAGGAGCGCAAGCAAGCTGAAAAAATTATCCGTCAAGAGCGAGACTTTAACTTAAAGATTATCGAAAATTCTCCGATTTTTTTTGTGGCGATCGACTCTGCGGGTAAAATCCTGCTGGCGAATAACAGTATGCTGGAAGCTGTGGGCTATACTGCCACAGAAGTTGCAGGCAAAGATTACTTAGCTACATTCGTACCCCCAAGCGATCGAGCCGGATTACATTCGATTTTTACGGGCGTAACAGCGAGTGAGCAAACGGTTAACGAACATCGCATTCTCACTTCTGACGATCGGACTTTGTTAGTCGAGTGGCACGGCACACCGGTGCTCGACGAAGGTGGCAGTCTGGATTTCTTGTTTGGATTTGGGATTGATATTGGCGATCGTAAACAAGCACAATTAGCCTTGCAAAAAAGCGAAGCTCTGTTTCACAAATTAGCGAACACTGTTCCGGGAGAACTTTACATATTCGTGCAGCATCCCGACGGATCAGTCAAGATGGAATATATCAGTCCTCGATGCCGAGAAATTCAAGAATTAGAGCCGGAGGAAATCCAGAACAACTCTGCTTTACTCTACGAACAAATGCACCCGGACGATCGATCCAGTCACTTCGAGGCAATTGTCAAAAGTGCCACTGATCTAGAACTATTTTCCCACGAGTGGCGGATTGTGACAGCATCGGGAAAACTCAAATGGCTGCAAGGTTATTCTCGACCTGAATTGCGCGAAAATGGAGATATTGTCTGGCACGGCATAATCATTGATACGAGCGATCGCAAACAAGCAGAACAAGAACTCCAACAAGCCAAAGAAGCCGCAGAAGCTGCCAACAAAACTAAAAGCCTCTTTCTCGCCAACATGAGCCACGAATTGCGAACCCCCCTCAACGCCATTCTCGGCTTCGCTCAGTTAATGGAACCCAGCGCTAATTTAACTTTGCCGGAAAAAGAAAATATCCAAATTATTCGCCGCAGCGGAGAACACCTGCTCCAACTGATCAATCAAGTCTTAGACTTATCTAAAATTGAAGCTGGACGCATGACACTCAACGCCAAACTTTTTGACTTGTACCGCTTGCTGGGGGACGTGCAAAATATGTTTCACATTCCGGCAAAAAATAAAGGATTGCAATTAATTATTGACTGCTCTTCCGATGTTCCCCAGTACGTGCAAACTGATGATGTTAAGTTGCGACAAGTGCTAATTAATTTATTAGATAATGCGGTTAAATTTACCCCTTCTGGTTCAGTTTTAGTTACTGTGGGGCAGAATAAAAAACAAATAATTAAGCCTATATTGAACGAAAGTTTTACTTCTGTGGAACATCAAAAAACAGTCATTATTTCCTTTGCAATAGCCGATACAGGAGTTGGTATTTTCCCGGAAAAATTAGAAAGCATATTTGAATTATTGGTGCAAACTTCATCAGAAAAAAAAGTTCAAACAGGTACGGGTTTAGGATTAAACATCAGCCGCGAGTTCATAAGATTAATGGGCGGCGACATTACCGTCGAGAGCGAAGTGGGACAAGGGACTGTCTTCAAGTTTGATATTCAAGTTGTTACCGCAACGGGTGCTGGTGAAGTCATCAATAAATATGTTGAAGTCAATGATTTATCGCCGAGTTCAAGTATGGTACAAGAAAAAATATCTGATAGTGCTGCAATATTTACGCTGGACTCCAAGCCGAAAGTTTCCCCAGAATGGGCGAGAACTCTAAAACAGGCAGTCCGTGAGGCTGACTTCGATTTGATTGCCACAACTATTGAGGAAATCGGCAGCGATAATGATGTTTTTGCGGAAGTTCTGATGAATCATCTATATAATTTTGATTATCAAAAAATACTAGATTTGATTGATGAAATTGAGCTGTAGGTTGCGCCGAAGATTAACTTATACAGCCTTTCTCAGTAACAGTGCGGTACGGTTGAGAATTGTCAGGTAATCAGTAGACAAGAGTGCCTAAATTTTTGATGGATAGACAAACCAAACCGCAGATTAAGGCAGATGAACACAGATTAACGCAGATAATTTCTATATCTGCGGGCTATTGGCAATAGATATGGAATTGCTCGCCCGCGTACCTCACGAAAGTTGAGAAAGGCTATATAATAATTATTATTGTTGATTTGCAGCTAATAATTTAGGAATGAGAATTAAATAACTTCCACAAGTTTGTGGGATGGGCGTC
>NZ_JAUBTV010000115.1:0-12064 GCF_036705145.1 Microcoleus sp. B5-D4
GTCCCGCCCGTCCTTTTTGGACGGGCGGGACGCCCATCCCACAAACTTGTGGAAGTTATTTAATTCTCATTCCTTACCTCAACTCCTGTGTCGGAGCCAAAAAACAGGCGGAGGATCTCGCCGAAAAACTTTATGCCGATCGGGAAAACAGTCAGTTGGTGGGTACGGGATACAAATTAGTTTTTCTCGCCGCCACCTATCAAAACCTGCCAGAGACAGACAAAGCTTTGAGCTTGTACCGCCAAGCGATCGCCCAGGCCGACCAAAACCACTACAGCACCATCAAAGCCAAAGCTCTCAGCGGTACAGCCGCGCTGTACCGAGAACGGGGAGAATTTGACCAAGCCCTGCAGCACCATCCAGAAGGAATCGAAATACTCGATCGAGCTAGCGCCAAATTAGACCGAGCCGAAGCTTGCTATCAACTAGCACTGACAGAACAAAAACTTGGTAACATCGAGAAAACCCAAGAAAATTTTGAGCGCGCCATTCAACTGTTCAGCGAAATGGACGCTAGCAAACAAGTAGAAAAAGTACAGTTAGCCGCGACAAAAAAAACAGAAAAAATACCTAATTAATCCAGCAAGAAATCAGAAAAAAGATACAATAAATGAAAGAACAACCATAAACTTTGTAGATATGAAACTAAAACGATTGGGACACGTAGCCGTTTGCGTGCAAGACATAGAGAAGTCTGCTGAATTCTACCGCAACTTGGGTATGGAGTTAGTCTGGAAAGATCCAGACTGGGCTTATTTGAAAGCAGGAGAGGACGGATTGGCGCTGTTGAGTCCGAGTTACGACCAAGCAGGGCCGCATTTTGGGTTTGTATTTGACGATCGTACCGAAATGGAATCCGCCTACGAACAACTCAAAGCCGATGGTGTTTCCGTCACCCACATTCACGAACACCGCGACGGTACTGCATCCTTTTACGGCAGAGATCCAGATGGGAACGGCTTCGAGTACCTTTACGAACCGGCCTGACGATTCTAGGGCTTACGAATCAAAACCCAAGAAACCGGGTTTTTAGCGGTTTCTGCGAGTTGTAAGGCGTCTTCTCGACAAAAACCCGGTTTCTGACCACGTGCGCGAACTAAATTAAGTAACCGCACAGAAAAAAATAGAATACCCAGATACCCGGTTGGGCGTTCCTTCTTCCGTTCCCGGAACATCCCTACAACTCCCCGAATAATCTGAGGTACTCACACCGAGGCTTCTCAAGTAAGGTGCAGACTCTGAATCCAAAATATATCCACAACTTCCGAAAATCGGCTCGATAATCTAAAATCTAAAATCTAAAATCTAAAATCCTCATGTTGCAGAGAATACAAGTCAGAAACCGCTGGAAATCAATCTTCAAACCCTGGGAAGAAGCAGACCCTTGGCTGTTTGGCGCTTGCATCGCCCTCACCATCTTCGGGGGAGTCATGATCCGCAGCGTCGAAATCAACCAGGGGCTGATCGACTGGTGGCGGCACTGGGTAACTGGGGCAGTCGGTTTGTTCCTCGCCATCATCATTTCCCGCTGTCGCTACCAAATACTGCTTGAGTGGAAATGGCCGATTTACATATTAATCAATTTGTCCCTGATCGCAGTGCGGTTTATCGGTACTACAGGGCTCGGTGCCCAGCGGTGGATCAACATCGGCGGCTTTTACCTGCAACCGTCAGAATTTGCCAAAGTAGGCATGATTGTCACTTTAGCAGCTCTCCTGCACGACAAGACTGTCCCCACGGTGGGTAATATGTTGAGGATGCTGGCGATTATGGCTGTACCTTGGGGATTGATATTTGCCGAACCAAATTTAGGTACTTCCTTAGTCTTCGGCGCGATCACAATGGGGATGTTTTACTGGGGAAATGTCAATCCCGGCTGGCTAATATTGCTATTCTCTCCTCTGATCTCTGTTCTCCTCAATAACCTGTCTACACCGATTTGGGTAGCATGGGTAGTTATTGCGGGTATTATCGCTTGGCGAACCCTGCCTTGGCCCTGGTTGGGGACTTTCGGTGCTGTGTTGGTGAACGTTGTTTCTGGACACCTCGGACATATTTTTTGGAATGTGCTCAAGGATTATCAAAAAATGCGCCTGACAGGGTTTTTAAACCCAGAGAAAGATCCTTTAGGCAGCGGATATCACTTGATTCAATCTCGGATTGCTATTGGCGCTGGGGAACTTAAGGGCCGGGGTTTGTTTCAGGGAACGCAAACTCAGCTTAACTTTATTCCCGAACAGCATACGGACTTTATCTTTTCAGCTATTGGTGAAGAATTGGGTTTTATTGGCTGTATTAGCGTGTTGTTGGTGTTCTGGATAATTTGTTTCCGGTTGGTGACGATCGCTCAAACTGCTAACGATAATTTTGGTTCTTTGCTGGCGATCGGCGTACTGTCAATGTTGATTTTTCAGGTGTTCGTAAATATTGGGATGAACATTGGCTTGGCTCCGGTTACGGGCATTCCCCTGCCTTTCCTAAGTTACGGGAATGCGTCGCTGCTGAGTAATTTTCTGGGCCTAGGGCTGGTGGAGGCGGTGGCAAGCCAGCGACAGCGCAAGAAGCGTTGGAATTAGGTCATTGGTAATTGGTAATGAGTTTTGGGAATGCGATCGCCCTTTTGATTTCTTTCGAGAAATTCTGCGGGCGATCGTATTTTTTGTCGATCGGCCTAGGCGCATCTAAGTTTTACGCTTCCTGAGCCGAGCCTTGATGACAGTCTAGTTTGATAAAATTATTGTGGGGTGCGCGCGAGAACCCGCCCAAAAATAAAATTTAGAGGCAAAATAGCTTAAGTATATCTAATTAATTAAACCACTCCTGACGCAAACAATAAATGCTTTTGTGCGCTATGGGTAAGTAACTATGTGTGCAGTGAATGCCCTACTGAGGACGTTATCAATGCCTGAAACCCCTTGTTATTATTACATCTTTTTTTCTTCTTCCTTCTTCCTTCCTTCTTCCTTCTTCCGACTTCCTTCTTCCTTCTATCCTTTACATCCGTTAGATCCGTTAAAGAATCCGTTGCCGAACTTCCTTCTTCCTTCTATCCTTTACATCCGCTACATCCGTTACATAATCCGTTGCCGAACTTCCTTCTTCCTTCTATCCTTTACATCCGCTACATCCGAAGAAAGCTAATCCGTTGCCGAACTTCCTTCTTCCTAACATCCGTTACATCCGCTACAGAATCCGTTGCCGAACTTCCTTCGCCCCTGATTACTCGTTCATATTCTTGTACGTAGCAACAGCCGAAGGCGAACTCCGGTTTAAATAACGGAATATCCAATACTTAAATACCGTATCCAAGATCACTGGAAACGTTGCAATGAACAAAAATATGAACTGCCTATTTTCTGGTAGTCCCAAATGCCTCGATAAACCTTCGAGAATTACTTCCCAACCATGAGGCGAGTGGAATCCGACAAACACATCTGTAAACAAAATAATTACGAAAGCTTTCGCACTGTCGCTGAGGCCGTAAATCACATCGTCCATGAAAGACTTTAAAATCTCAATCTCTTTCTTGTTAGTGACGATAATCGCGGCAAAGGCAATGCAGGAAATCAAATCGGCAAAAATATTTTTAATAGCTCCACCACTTTCAGATCGGTATTCCTCCGCTAGTTCAACTGCTTTCTCGGCAATCTTCTTTTCCGTTTCCTCTAAAGAAAGCGACGGAGCAGTGCCTATTAACCTTTGAAATTTGAGGTGCTGCTCAAATCTCTCCAGCTCTTGGAATGCTTCTTCTTCCAGGTTAACATTTATGAAAAGTGGAGCATTTTCTTTGCCTCTAAAATGGTCAACTACCGGGCCGACTAAAAAGTTTTTGGAAATTTGATTCGTCAACAGCGGAACTAAAATCAAAAGCAAAATAAATCTCAGAGAAATAATTGTTTTTACTTTGGAATTGCGAAAATTCTTAACTACTTCTTTTTCCGCTTCCGGGTCTAAATCTTTAGTAATTCGATTCAAAGTTCCCAGAAGCGATCGCGGTAATAAATTCACTTCTTCATAGTTAGTGTCAACCTCACCATCGTGAATTTTAACAGAATTAGCTGAACCTTTATTTTGGTCAGGTGGAGAAGTGCTATTTTTGGTAGATTTTGCCTGCACATTTACTGAACTTACAACCGGAACAATTGCCGTCGATCTACTATTATTAATATACTTGTCGATGACTGCATCAATAAACTCTAGCTTCTCAAATATAAGGGATGCTCTATCTTTATTGTTGAGATGTAATCCGTGCTGGTGATAATCAGCGCTGTGCCCCGCCTTCGGTTTAGCCCCCACTCGCTCCGGCAGTTCCAAAAAAGAACGGCTAGCATTAAACTCAACCATTCGGGTTTGGATGACCTTGAGGTATTTTTGCAGTTCGGATTTAAAGTAAGACAGTGTGCTTTGTCCGTAATCTCCCGATCGCTCAGAGATTCCTTGACCGCCAAAATGCTCGTCTTCGATCGCCTTAATTGCTAACGCAGCATCGTAGGCCTGTTCTAGAGCCCTCTCAGGCGTTTCTCGATACCATTGGTGAAGGCTGTAGAGATATTTTACAATCCTGTTCCAGGGAGAAGTATTCATAGCTAAAGCTGGTTAGTGGGCTGTAGACATTAGTGATTAAAGTATTCACGGTATGGTAACAAATTTACATAAATTAAGAACTGCCACCGAAGATTCAATTTGGATTGTCGGATCTGCCCGCAGTGGCAAAACCACTCGTTTAGTCGAGCAGTTCTGCATTTGGAGCAAAACTGTCAAGCCTCTGCCTGCAACAGTTTCAGGGCGATCGAGTTCCGGGCGACGGCGGGCTGGACAAACTGCCCCAGCAATTTTAGTCTTAGCAGCTAACGGAGACAACCGGCTAGAATTGGCCGATCGCATCGCCGTCGCTACCGAAGGAAAATATACCTTTCACTCGACAACGCCCTTCGGTTTTTTTGAGCAGGAGGTATTGTTATTTTGGCCCCTGCTAGTTCAGTCGCTGGATTTGAGGGCTCAATTTCCCCTGCGGCTGCAACCTGAAACAGAACTGGAACTTGCCGCGAGACTCTGGCGTCGCGAACTAGACGAAGGCATTTTGCAACAAACAGGGGTAAGCCCAAACCGAATGGTGCGTCGAACACTTGACTTATTACAACTTGCTGCTGTCAGCGGTACGCCCAGAGAAGAGATTCCCAGCATTCTAGAACAGGGATTTGCTGGTGACGGCGGCTCGACCAACCTGTGGACTAGCATGGGAGAGTTGCTCGAAAGGTGGCGGGAATGGTGCTTGACGCGGGGGTTCCTGACTTACGGGATTGTTTGCGAACTCTACTGGCGCTATTTGTTGCCGGATGTCAGTTACCAGCAGCATTTGGCCTCTAGATACCAAGCTGTGATCGCAGACGATGTTGACGATTATCCGGCGATCAGCGGCCATTTGTTCGATCGAATGCTCGACCAAGGTGCAGCGGGAGCATTCTCCTACAATCCAGATGGAGGAGTGCGTTTGGGCTTGGGGGCTGATACGGAATACCTAGCCAGACTCGAAAGCCGCTGTCAAAGTGTGGAAAATTTGGACGCAAAAGCCGGTTTAGCCCCAGAGATTGGAGATTTAGCGGTAAGTTTAGCAGTTAATTCTGAGGGTTTTTATCCTTTAGGCTTGAGTTTGCCCGGTAAAGTTCGATCGCTCCAAACCACTTCCCGCGCTCAACTGCTGCGAGAAACCGCCGAAATCATCGTCGATGCGGTGAAGTCACAAGCCGTGGAACCGCAGGAAATCGCTGTAATTGCCCCTGGGATGGATGCGATCGCCCGTTACAGTTTAACGGAAATTCTGGCGCGAGATAATATTGCCGCCGTATCTCTCAACGATCAGCGGCCGCTCTCGACTACCCCAGAGATTCGAGCTTTACTCACTTTGTTAGCGTTAGTTTATCCGGGACTCGGCCGTTTAGTCGATCGAGACGGCGCAGCCGAAATGCTCGTAGTGTTGGGCAGCCAGAAACACAGTTCATTGGAAACAGAAGATTCCAACTCGACGTTCAATCTAAAATCTCAAATTCACAATCAAAAATCGATCGACCAAGTGAGAGCAGGTTTAATCGCCGATCACTGTTTTTGCCCAGATATCGATCGACCTCAATTGCTGCCCATTACAGCTTTTCCCCGGTGGGACAGACTGGGACACCGAGCAGCCAGGGCCTACGAGCAGATTGTGGAGTGGATCGAACAACAGCGATCGCAACAGCAGGAGCGGCTGTTGCCGAGCCCAATTGCCCTACTCGATCGAGCCATCCAGAAATTTCTCATGAACGACAGATACCTGCCCTACGATCGGCTAGCAGCCCTGCGCGAGTTAATGGAAACCGCCACCCACTACTGGGAAATCAACGGGCGAATGCAGCGCGTAGAACCAACAAACGGCGGCGACTCAGAAACCATCGCCCGGTTCATCCAGTTGTTGCGCCAAGGAACCGTCACCGCCAACCCCTTTCCAGTGCGTCCAGAAGGCCCAGCAGCCAGAGCCGTCACCCTCGCCAACATCTTCCAGTACCGCAGCAGCCGCCGCGCCCACAAATGGCACTTTTGGCTGGATGCCGGCTCGCCCCTGTGGCTGAGCGGCGGTGCGGCGACATTGTTTGGCGCTCCCTTATTTTTGCGATCGCAACTGGGGCGTCCCTGGGAAACCGAAGAAGAAACGGCGGCTGACCAACAGCGACTGCGGCGAATTCTGCTAGATTTGTTAAGTCGCTGTTCCCTGCTTTACCTTTGCCACAGCGAACTATCCGTCAGTGGACAAGAACAAACCGGGCCGCTTCTGCCCCTAATTAACAGCTCTGTTTCTTGTCAGCAGTCAGCATAAGGCATTCGCTTCTGCAGGCAAGAGCAAGACTTAAGTACCAAATAGTTCGCTAAACTTATCCATACTTAATCGCCCTTGAGGAAGTTCTATGTTTGCCGTTAAACGAGCGCTAAAATTGAATAACAACGAAGCGACTTTGATGGCAAGACACGCAGGATTCCGGCGTGTAGTATTTAACTTTGGATTAAGCCTGCGAACTCAAATGTATAGTGAGGGGAACTTTACCGACTCCAAGGTAATCAACGAAGTCAAAAAAGTTCTCACCAACTACGTCAAGAAACAGCCTGAATTCGGCTGGATGAACCAGTTGTCTAGTCGAGTTTACCAAAATGCGTTAATCGATCTAAAAGATGCGTTTAGTCGGTATCGCTCTGGGAAAGCAGGTCATCCAAGATTCGCTAGTCGCCGATCCGGTCAATCTTTTACAGTCGATTCGTCTAACGTCCAAGTTCTACTAAGCGCTGGCAACACCATAAAGATTCCTACCTTGGGAACTTTTCGGCTCTACGAAGCCCTAGAAAGCGATTACGTGTCTCAAACTTTTACGATTTCAAAAGAAGGAAGTCGTTGGTTTATTTCCTTCTGTGTTGACGCCGAAGGTTTACCAGTTCAACAGTCTCAGGCATCCGTGGGAATCGATGTAGGCATTAAATATGCGGCCACGCTGTCAAATCAGCAGGTCTTTGATGCACCAAAGCCGTTAATAGCCAGTGCGAAAACCAAACTTGCTACCTTGCAGCGCCAAGCATCAAAACAGGTAAAAGGCTCCCAAAACCAACGCAAAACCTATAATAAGATCAGCAGACTCCACGCGCGGATAGCTTGCATTCGCCTAGATTTTCTTCACAAGTTAACAACTTATTTAGCCAAAAATTTCAAGCGAATTTTGATTGAAGACTTGAATATAAAAGGCATGATGGCGAATCACAAGTTAGCTGGGGCAATATCAGATATAGGATTTTACGAATTCAAACGCCAACTTGATTACAAGTGCAAAATGTATGGAGCAACTTTAGTGCTGGTAGATCAATGGTTCCCTAGCTCTAAAACCTGTTCTAATTGTGGCCATAAAAAAGATCTGCCACTAAGCGTTCGGACTTTTGACTGTCCTGCTTGTGGCATATCTTTAGATCGTGATTGGAATGCGAGTTTAAATATTTTAAACTGGGAACCCAAGGCTATTGGGGGATAGCCTACTTATCTTGGGATTAGCCGTCTACCCAACAGCGTAGGAAGTGAACTCGGATTGTGTCTAAAAACGATTTTAGACAAGTTTAGGTAAGTTTTACAAAGCAGGCACATCTGTATTCAGCATTCGACATTCGGAAAGAAAAAATTATGACGGCGAAGATTTTTATTTTTTCTGATTCTGGATAAATACACCGGGCTGACTCCAAGCCCGACTTCTAGGTTCTCTCGAAATGGCGCGATATTAAAGTATACCCAACCTAGGCATCAAAACGTGCAATCATTAATATTTTGAGATCAAAATATGCCCCGCTTAAAAAATATCTATAGCCGTTGCAGTTTTGATTTAGTATGTTAGAAATGATGGGGTTATTAATCAATTTTAAGCCAGATTTGTGGCAACAAACTGATACTAATCAGTTCTTAAAGTTAATCGGGATCGTCGTTTAAAGGAGCCAAAATAATGCCAAGTGCAGTGCCAGCAGTAATTATACCACCAACACCAACACCAGAACCGCCCACACCAACACCAGAACCGCCCACACCAACACCAGAACCGCCCACACCAACACCAACACCACCTCCAACACCAACACCACCTCCAACACCAACTCCCTCCGGTGACGACACATTTGGTGGCATAGATGACACCTTGGGCGGAGGCCAAGGTACCTCGCCTGCAGTCATCGGCGGCGTAGTCCGCGGCACAGAAATCAACGATTCCTTAGTTGGCAGTCCCGGGCCCGACGTGATTTCCGGGCTGCAAGGCAACGACAACCTGCAAGGAGTCGGGGGCGACGATTTACTATTTGGCAACGACGATGACGACGTGCTGTTCGGCAATGAGGGCAACGACGTTCTCGACGGCGGTTTAGGACTCGATACCCTGTACGGAGGCAAAGGCAACGACTGCCTCGACGGGGCAAATAACCCTGACCTGCTGTATGGCAATGACGCCAACGACACGGTAATCGGAGGCGAAGGCAGAGACACGGCTTACGGCGGAAAAGGCAGCGACAGCTTGCGTGGGGGTGCTGGCGACGATAGCTTTTTGGGCGATCGAGGCGACGACATCGTGTGGGGCGACCAAGGCAACGACTCGCTCTTCGGCGGCGACGGCGAAGACTTGGTATTTGGCAACGAAGGAGGCGACTGGCTATACGGAAACGCCGGCGGGGATACATTTTTTTCCGGCGACGGCGACGACATCGTATTCGGCGGCGACGGTGATGACATCGTGGACGGCGGTGCTGGCAACGACGTTATTTGGGGCGAAGCAGGCAAAGACGTAGTGGCAGGAGGCGAAGGCAGAGATGTCTTCGTCATCGGTGCCTTCAGTTCTCCCAGTGGCAGCAGCAGCGACGGCACTAACCCGGCATTTATCACCACAGGCGGCCCCGATATCGCCGATGCCGACATTTTCACAGACTTTCGCCAAGGCGAAGATTTAATCGGGTTAACCGGCGACCTCAAGTTTGAAGATTTGGTAATCTTCCAAAGCACTGAGACCAAAGCCGGCAGTACGATTATTCGCAACGGCGTCAGCGGCGACTTTTTAGCAGTATTGCCCGGAGTAGACAGCAGAACCCTAGGGCGAAGCTCATTTGTAATTGCCCCCACAGTTCCCGGCAGCGCAACTCCCCTTCCGCTACCGACGCCGACACCGACGCCGACACCGACACCGACACCGACACCGACAGGAAGTCCGACGCCGACAGGAAGTCCGACGCCGACAGGAAGTCCGACACCGACGCCGACACCAACGCCGACAGAGCCGGTGCCGACGTTCCCTACACCGAATTTGCCGACGCCGACAGGAAGTCCGACGCCGACAGGAAGTCCGACGCCGCCGACGCCCATCTTTAACCAACCTCCAAGAGCAGTTAACGATAACTTCACCACGGTTACGGGTCAAGAACTCAGTTTCAACGTTCTGTTGAACGACACTGACCAGGAACAAAGCGCTCTGACTGTCACGACTTTTGCTCCAGCAAGCAAAGGGAGCGTGGTTCCCGTGGGCGGCGGCGTATTCAAATACACCCCGAATCCGGGCTTCTCGGGTACTGACAGCTTCAGCTACTCGATCTCAGACGGCAGCGGCGGCACAAGTAAGGCGGTAGTAACCATCAACGTCAGTAACCCGCCGCAGCTAATAATTAACGACGGTGTAGTGGTTGCCAAAAGTAATCCTATCCAGACAATCACTGCCGCCGATTTGTTAATCACAGATCCCGACAACAGCCCCTTGGAAATCGTTTACACGATTACTAAAGCCCCCGATGCTACCAGAGGTTTTGTCCAAAGGGGTAGCACCTTTCTCAACGTCGGCGGCAAATTCACGCAAGACGATATCAACAACAACATCGTCAAATACAACTTGCTGGCGACAGGTGGCAGCGACACTTTCACGTTTACAGCCTCCGACGGCTCTGCAACTATCGGGCCGGCATCCTTCAGCATCACGGTGGTAGATAATATTGTCGATCGCAGCGCACTCCCTGCCAGCAGCTTTACAGGCAGCAACCTCAGCGACTTCATCCTCGGCGGGGCCGGCGACGATACCCTCTCTGGGGGCGACGGCAACGACCTGATCGATGGTAATGGCGGCAACGACCTCGTATTCGGTGAAACAGGCAACGACTCGCTGGTGGGTGCGATCGGCAACGACACCGTTGACGGCGGACTGGGCAACGATACTGTTGACGGCCAAGACGGCATAGACTCGCTGATCGGCGGACTGGGCAACGACCTGATGTTCGGCGGCAATGACAATGACAACCTCCTGGGCGGTGACAACAACGACACCATTGACGGCGGAACAGGCAATGACTCGATGTTGGGAGAATCCGGCGACGACTCGATACTTGGTGGCGCTGGAACCGACACCTTACTTGGTGGCATTGGCGACGACTCCCTCGACGGCGGTGCAGGCGACGACATCCTCGACGGTGGACTGGGCAGAAACTTGCTCGACGGCGGTATCAATAACGATTCCATCTTGGGCGCGGACAGCGATGACACGATTTTGGGTGGACAAGGCAACGACACGGGACTCGGAGGTTCGGGCAATGACTACGTGTTGGGCGAGGCCGGCAGCGACTCCCTCGACGGCCAAGCGGGCGACGACACTCTCGACGGCGGTGCCGGCAGCGACTGTCTCAGCGGCGCCTTCGGCAATGACTTGGTATTGGGCGGCGATGACAACGACTCGCTTTCCGGCGGTGCAGGCAATGACATTGTGGGCGGTGGTGTCGGTTCTGACTTGCTCACGGGCGATGCGGGCAATGATTTCTTCTACTACGAAACTCCCAGCGAAGGCGTGGACGTGATTGCTGACTTTAACGCTAACGGCAGCGAGACCGACAGATTTTTGTTCAGGTCGTCAAATTTCGCAGGTTTAACCAACTCAGGAACTACTCTCGATTTCACCAGTTTTATCGTCAGGAATATCGGGTCTAGCGGCGACGACATCAGCAAGCAATCAGTCATTTTGTTTGAATCTAAATTTGATAACGCTCAAGCAGTAAATGCAGTGTTGAAGAATCAAAAGGGTTCGAGCAAAACGGGAGCTTTCTTCGTGTACCTGAACAATACTTTTAACAAGTACGTTCTCGGCTTCGACCCGAATGTGGCAGATGACAGTCTCCCAGCTTTCGATTTGGCAGTGTTGAATTCTATTCCTACAGTGCCGGGAGCGCTCAGCACCGTCATTACTGCATCTGACTTTAAGTTTATTTAGTAGTTTTTGAGTAGCGTCGCAAGGAGTCGGAACAATGCCAAGTGCAGTACCACTAATTTTTCTCGAAGGGCGGCTACCCGATGAGAACGGGGATAGTTTGGATAGCGGTACGGTGCCGCAGCCTACGCCGTCGTCGGGAACGGAGCCGATGATGACGGGGACTTCGACAGGGATGACGGGGACTTCGACAACGATGACGGGGACTTCGACAATGATGACGGGGACTTCGACAATGATGACGGGGACTTCGACAATGATGACGGGGACTTCGACAATGATGACGGGGACTT
>NZ_JAUBTV010000115.1:12164-13380 GCF_036705145.1 Microcoleus sp. B5-D4
CGACAGGGATGACGGGGACGGGCCCGGACATTTCGATCACCCCGGTGCCGCGGCCAACTCTGACAGTTCCCACGCCTCCCCCAGAACCACTTTTTGTCGATGGCTTAGTTGTCGCAAATGACGGCAGTAACTATTTAATCGGCAGCTTGTTCAATGACACGATTTCCGGGGGTGGCGGCGACGACACGCTTCTGAGTCGGGACGGAGACGATCTACTCAGGGGCGAAGACGGTAACGATTCTCTCAACGGTGGCGCTGGTAAAGATTTTGTTGAGGGCGGGCGCGGTAATGACACGGCGCGGGGCGGCAAAGGCGATGACTTGGTTTCTGGCGACGAGGGCGGTGACGTAGCTTTTGGCGACCAGGGCAACGATATTGTCTTGGGTGCGGAAGGCAACGACTCGCTGTACGGCGGTAAAGGCAATGACTGTCTGCGCGGTGGTGGGGAGGACGACCTGATTTTGGGCGACAAGGGCAGTGACACTGTTTTTGGCGACACTGGTAACGACTGCCTGCTCGGCGCTCGGGGCAATGATATTTTGTTGGGCCAGGAGGGCGGGGATGTCATCACCGGCGGTGTTGGTAACGATACTGGTGACGGCGGCGAGGGTGATGACCTGATCTTCGGGGGCGACGAGAATGATTCTTTGTCTGGAGATGCTGGGGATGATGTTCTTTCGGGCGATCGCGGGTCTGATACTCTGACAGGAGGCGACGGATCGGATATCTTTGTTCTCGGTAGGGTGGGCACGTCGGCTGGCAACGGGTTTCTCACTACTGGCGGTCGCGAAATCGGCGATGCTGATGTAATTAGAGATTTTAATGCCGGAGATTCGATCGGTCTGGCTGGAGGTCTGAACTTTACAGAGTTAGAAATTTTCCAGGGCCAAGGCTCGAATTCTAGCAACACGATTATTAGGGACAGGCGAACTGGGGAATTTTTGGCGGTGTTGATTGATGTTCGATCGAACTCGCTAGATGAATCTCGGTTCACTACAGCTCAAATACCGCGCGTAAACGACAATCCCTTCACCATTGAGGGGACAACAACGAGTCCCACCACCGGGACAACAACGAGTCCCACAACCGGAACAACCACAAGTCCCACAACCGGGACAACCACAAGTCCCACAACCGGAACAACCACAAGTCCCACAACCGGAACAACCACAAGTCCCACAACCGGAACAACCACAAGTCCCACAACCGGAACAAC
>NZ_JAUBTV010000115.1:13480-18920 GCF_036705145.1 Microcoleus sp. B5-D4
CACAAGTCCCACACCAGCGACTACAACTCCAACACCAGCGACTACAACTCCAACACCAGCGACTACAACTCCAACACCAGCGACTACAACTCCAACACCAGCGACCACAACTCCAACACCAGCGGGGACAACCACGAGTCCCACAACGGGGACAACCACGAGTCCCACAACAGGGACAACCACGAGTCCCACAACGGGGACATTGCCGACACAGGTTCCGAGTCCGAGTCCGAGTCCGACTCCGACTGCGGGCGGGACAACTCCGAGTCCGAGTCCTTCGATCGTCCCGACTCCAACTGCGACAACCCCAACTCCTCCGCCTTTGGGCGGGGGGCCGACTCCGCCGAGTTTTACATCTCCGACTCCTAACCAGCCGCCGATCGTGGAAGCGGGCAAGACGGTGACTGGTTTGCAGAATTTGCCTCTGTCTCTGAGCATTTCGGCACCTAGCGACCCGGAGGGCGATCCACTGTCGATCGCGGTAGTCGGACTTCCCAATCCTACTTTTGGTCAGGTAATTACCGGTACGAACCCGATCGCCGTGAACCAAAAGTTAACCGTTCAGGATTTACTCGGGCTGAAATTCCAACCTGGAACAAACGCGATCGGGCCAGCCGGTTCTTTCAGCTACAGCGTAGCTGACGACCAAGGCGGCACGGCAGCAGCGTCAGTGGCGATTAACATCAATTCTTTCGATACCTCCGTAACTGTTCCAAGTACCCTGTCGCCGATTGCTGTCAATGACGGCATCGTATTTACGAGTACGAATAATTCGCTGCCCACTTTCATTGATGTGCTGGCCAACGATTCCAGCCCGCAAAAAGGGACGCTCAACATTATCAATGTCAGCACACCGCAACTGGGGATAGCTGTAAATCTTGTCTCTCAAGTCCAATTCATCCCCGGCAACGTAGCGGGTACAACTGCTTTCACCTACAGCGTCAGCGACGGATTCGGGACAATTCCGGGCGTAGGTACTATCACCGTTCAAATCTTGCCTGCAGATAGCGGGCCTAACAATTTAGTTGGGGGTTCTTTGCCGGACAATTTGGACGGTTTGGCGGGCAGCGATACTATTGATGGTCAAGGCGGCAACGATACGATTAATGGCGGTGTGGATAACGACGTGATCGTAGGAGGCCTCGGCGCAGATACCATGACGGGGGGCGGCGGCGGCAATCAATTCCGCTATACCAGCCCTGCACAAGGTGGGCCGGCTTTTGATGCGGCTTCTTCGGCGGCGATCGAGGCTGCGATCGCAGCGGGCGGATACGATGTGATTACTGATTTTAACGGTCTCGGTGTGCCGATCGCCGATCAGTTTAATTTTGCCCCCGGATTTGCGAATCTGGGCGGTAACACCCAAGTTCTGCTGAATGTGCAGACAACTGTTTCTGCAAATATTCTGGGAGGAAGTGCTTTCTTGTTTGCCTACGATTCCGGCGGCAATACTTACATTATTTATGACGGCAATGGCAATAACGTCACTGGCGGCGATTCTCGCATTTTGGCGAAGTTAAATGGTGTAACTGGGGTTTCTTCTCTTTCGGAATTTGATTTCACGTTTATCTAAAAAGATAAGAGGTTTGAAACCGCAGAGAAACGCAGATAAACGGCGATTTCGTTGGCAGTTTATCTGCGTTAATTTTGGTTCATATCATGTCCGGTCGATTAACCATGATTCCTGTAGGGGCGGGTTCACCAAGATATTGAATAGAAACGGGAAAATCTGTAAACCCGCCCCGGCCTTTAATCGCGTTCAATCGATCGGACATGATATCACGGTGGTGAAAAAATCAATCTGATTATCTTCAGAAAACAATGCCAACAAAGAGCCAAGCATAGCACCGAGCTTTAAGACAAATAAGAGGTTTGAAACCGTAGATTAACGCAGATAAACGCCGATTTTCTGGGTAGTTTATCTGCGTTTATTTGCGTTCATCTGCGGTGAAAAATTAAATCCGATTTTCCTCCGAAAACAATCCCAACAAAGGGCCGAGAATAGCGCCGAAAACAAAGCCGCCGGCGTGAGCCCAGTAGGCAACTCCCCCGGATTCCATGCCGACACTTGCCGGGGCATTCAAGGAAGCCAAGCCACTCAATGCTTGCTGTGCAAACCAAAATCCTAGAAAGAAGAAAGCGGGGACTCTGACAGTGGTAAAAAAGATTCCCAGGGGCAGCAGTGTCAGAACTTTGGCTTGGGGATATCTGAGAATGTAAGCTCCCATCACGCCTGCGATCGCGCCGCTAGCACCTAGGGACGGAATGGCAGATGTTGAGGAAAAAAACCACTGAGTTAGTGATGCTAAAACGCCGCAAGTAAGGTAAAATATTATAAATTTGACGTGTCCTAAACGGTCTTCTACGTTGTTGCCAAAAATCCACAAAAATAACATATTTCCGGCAATGTGAAGAAAGCCTGCGTGCAGGAATTGGGAGCTAATTAGTGTCGTCCATTCGGGAAATGGCGAAACTGGCAGAGCAACCCGACACATATTGCTTAACTGGCAAGGAATTACGGCCCAAGAGTAGAAGAATTGGGTTAATTGTCGATCGCCCAAACTGAGTTCGTACAAAAATACTAATATGTTTGCCGCAACCAGCCCATAGGTGACATAGGGAGTGATAGTAATGGGATTTTCATCGCGTAAGGGAACCACAGCCTTTTTTTCCTCATCAAAATATTGGCAACACAGTAGCGCATTTATAGCCCAGGTGTCTCCTGTCTAAAGGAAGAGGGGACAAATCAATCGATTTTTGATTTTTGATTTTTGATTTTTGATTTTTGATTTTAGAATTGAAGAATTGAAGAAAGCGACTTTACGGATGTATCCGGGGGGCTGAAACAAAAATAAAACCCTCCACGTTGCAGTTAGTTGAATATCTGCTTTTTAGTGTTGGGTTTTATTTTACCGCAAAGGCGTATATTGTAGGATTGCAGAGCAAGTTTGTAGTTGCGATATTGGTGCGATTTTTCACCTTTCAACAAAACTACAAACTTATTTATCCCCTTGCTGATTACATTTTTACAGCGGGGCTAGTTGAAGGTTTAGGCGACTTAATTTCCTGGGAAACTGCACGGGCGCGGTAGAGTTTAGCAACGGCTTGCTCACACTTAGACAAATCCGATTCTATCTCTGTCAAAATGGCAGTTGATACGGGATCTGTGAACTTCACCCGCAGGTTGTTGACATCGACAACACCGGTTTGCAACTCACCGAGAGTGCTCCGCAGTAAGAACGTTTCATCTGTTCCTTGCATCGAAGCTTTTAATTTAGCGTATTTGTCAGCAATTTGGGCAGGAATTGAGGGTTTTTCACCAAAATCGTTGAGGCGTTTTTCCAGAGCGAGGATGTGGTTCTGTTTGTTTTGAATCATTTCTCTCAAGAGCGATCGCAAATCGCTATCTTGCGTTTTTTCCGCATAATTTTGAAACGCTTCGCAAGCATAGCGTTCCCCTGCGAGGGCGGTATTCAAACCTTTAACAATGTCGCCTTGTGTAGAACCTCCCCAACCATTAGCTAATTTCCACCATTCTGCATTTGTGTCAGTTTCTTCTGGCAAACCGACTTCTTTTCCGCCGTAACCGAGGCGAGCCAGAATTGCGGTGGTAAATATTGCTAAATCTCCCGGTTGGCGGGAAGTGATCAAGTTGCCGTCAACTACTAAAGCTTCGTTAATGTAGTTAGCCCCGGCATTGATCATGTCTGTCTTAATTGCCAAGAAACCTGTGGCATTTTTGCCTTTTAGCAAGTCGGCTTCAATCAAAACTTGCGGGCCGTGGCAAACAGCAGCGACGATTTTTCCTTGCTCAAAAGCTTCTCGTACAAAACGTACTGTATTGGGATTAGTCCGCATCATATCAGGAGCCATACCGCCGGGAATTATCACTGCATCGAATTCTGCGGGTACTGCTTCTGTGGTAGTTCCGTCAGCCTGCTGGGCAACTTTTCCTTGTTTCCCTGCATACTTTTCGTTTGTCCGCGAACCGAGGACAACTACATCAAAATTTGCTTGTTTTAAGGCGTTGTAAGGAACTAAAAATTCCGAATCTTCCACTCCATTTTCGATGAGTATGGCAACTCGTTTTGTGTTGCTACCATTATCGGTTGTCATAATCAAATTTCCTCAGACTATCTTTTTATCTAACCCTAAATGATTTATGATGTTTTTAGCGTCTTGCTAAAGTGATAAATTAGTTGGTTTTAAAAGATGTCAGCGTGAGCCTTGAGAGGTATTTTACAGTAATTGTCTCAATGCACATAAGAGGCTCCGTTAATGTCGATCGTAGTCCCGGTAGCGTGCGTAGCCAAACCGGATGCTAAAAACGCGATAACATTAGCAACATCTTGAGGAGGAGCGATTTTGCCGATCGGGATATCGCGAATAATATCAGCTTCACCGAACTCCTGAATAAACTGATTAGACATTTCTGTACTGACAAATCCCGGTGCAACTGTAAAAGCCAAAATATTATCAGTCGCAAACCCTCTAGCAATGCTGCGAGTTAAAGCAACAATAGCACCTTTAGAAGCAGCGTAGTGCAGATAATTCGGGTCATCGCCGCGAAAAGCAGCGCGACTTGCTATATTAATAATTGTACCGACCCGGCGAGTTTGAAAATGCAGAATAGATTCCCGGCACAAATCGGCAACGGCAACTAAATTTACTTGTAGAGTTTGCTGCCAAGCTGAAGACCAAATATCGAACTCGTCCTCGATACCCGCTGACTGCATAATCCCCGCGTTGTTAACTAAAATATCAATATGACCGCGCCATTTTAAAGCATCTCGCCACAAAATCGAGGCCGCATTTTCCACCATCAAATCGGCTGCCAATAAATAACAGCGATCGCCCGCAACACTTGCTGCTACCGCTTCAGCTTCTTTCTGACTTCGAAAGTAATGCAAAATCACCTCAGCCCCAGCATTAACCAGAGTCCGCACCGTCACTGCACCAATCCCTTTCGAGCCACCTGTTACTAAAATTACCTTTCCGGTTAAATCAATCATTTATGTCTCTCTTTTCTCTTTCTCTGTGACCTCTGCGCCCTCTGCGGTTAGTAAAAAAAATCAATCCCCTTCACACACGAAATAGAATTGCTATATGATAAGTAGGTCGGCATAAAAAAACCAAAGTAAGTAAAGAAATGTTAAGAGCGGGAACGGGAACTAAATTTAAAGCGATTAGTTGTATAATCTCCTCGTTCTCCTCTAGCTTCAATTCCATCAATTACTGCGTAGGCAAGATCTAGTTCGTCTTCAAACATTTTTCCTACCAGTTCATGATTTTTAAGTTGTTGCCATTCCAGTTCAATTTTGTTCATTTCTGAGCAGTATTCTGGTAAAAAGAAAATATACAATCCCTGGCTTTCCCACTGGGACCATTTTTGTTGGACATCTAGGGATTTGTGTATGGGGCCGTTATCTTGAATTATCAC
>NZ_JAUBTV010000116.1:0-18717 GCF_036705145.1 Microcoleus sp. B5-D4
GCAACCAAGTCCGCTTTGTTCCAAGCTTTGAAGGCTACAGAGATTGAACCTATTTATGTAGGACGCGGTTCTTTAACTAAATTCAATCGGACTAATTTGAAGTTCCAAAAAGCTCACTGGAGCGACGCTGCTTGCTGTGGAGATGTAAGTCAAGGTTTGACTTTGGCTGTCAATCAACCGCTGTTGATTAAGGCGATGGGTTGGGGCAGTCGTCAAGTTGTACCGACCGATAAATATGGGTTTCCACGTTCGGGATATAAACCCAAGAAAAAAGTCGAAGATTGGAATACAGGAGATATTGTTTCAATAATTGACGGAAAACATCAGGGGGTTAAGTGCAAAAGGATTAAAACCACTAGGTTCAAAGGTAACTTTGATATTCGGGTGAACGATAGCGTAATTAGCGTTTCTCGAAATCACCTTAAGCCCGTTCATCGTAACGATGGTTATAACTACTCGTTTGCATGAGATTGTCATAAAATGTCTAAAAAAGCAGTAAGAGCAGCCGTTAGAGGAAACGGGGAAAGTTCGGTGCAAGTCCGGCGCTGTCCCGCAACTGTAATGAGAGTTTTGTCGCTTTCTGAGTCAGGATGCCCGCCGATGTGTTAATTTACATAGTCTCATCTGCGAGGTTCAGCGTGAAGACCAGAAATCGGAAATTGGTCAGCTTGGGATTGATGGCTGGCTTGAGTTGTTATATTGTCCTGGGCTCGGCAACGCCCGCCGCAGCTATGCACATTTCGGAAGGTTTTTTGCCGGTGCAATGGGCTGCGTTTTGGTGGATTGTGGCGTTGCCTTTTTTTGCAGTAGGTTTGCGATCGATTACTCGTATTACAAAAGAACACCCGGAACTTAAACTATTGCTTGCTTTGGCGGGTGCGTTTACTTTTGTGCTTTCTGCTTTAAAAATTCCTTCGGTAACGGGCAGTTGTTCTCACCCAACGGGTACGGGTTTGGGTGCAATTTTGTTCGGCCCTTCGGTGATGGCGGTACTGGGGGCTTTAGTTCTGCTGTTTCAAACATTACTGTTAGCGCATGGTGGCTTGACAACGCTGGGAGCGAATATGTTTTCGATGGCGATTGTCGGCCCTTTCGCTGCGTATTTTATCTATCAATTGCTGTTGCGAACTGGTAGCCAGCGGGCGGCAATTTTTTGTGCGGCTGCTTTGGCAGATTTACTGACTTATGTGACGACTTCGATTCAATTAGCGTTAGCTTTTCCGGCAGCCAGCGGCGGTTTTATGGCTTCATTTATCAAGTTTGCTGGCATCTTTGCTATCACTCAAGTACCCCTGGCTATTAGTGAGGGATTGCTGACTCTATTGGTCTGGAATTGGCTGCATTCTTACGGGAAGCCGGAGTTGGAAACTTTGAAATTATTGAGACAGGAGTGAGGCGCCGTGAGTCAAAAACCTACAAAAAATTACCAATCTACTTCGCGGCAAAATTGGCTGTTGGCTGGCGCTGTGATTTTTCTGGCAGCGTTTCCTCTCGTTTTTGTGCGGGGTAAATACGGCGGTTCCGATGACCAAGCTAAGAAAGCAATTACTGAAATTCAACCGGGTTATAAACCTTGGTTTAATCATTTGTTTGAACCGGCTAGCAGCGAAATTTCAAGTCTATTGTTTGCGTCTCAAGCGGCGATGGGGGCTGGCGTAGTTGGGTATGTCATTGGGTTGTATAAAGGCCGATCGCAATCTCGGCAGCAGTCTGATCATAAATCGTCGGAATGAACCATCAGATTGATAGTCTGGCTTATACCAATCGCTTGCGCGGGTTGCCGCCAATCCACAAGTTATCATTTGCGATCGCCCTTTTAATTCTGTCTCTAGTTTCTGGGGCGATCGTCCAATTGTCGATCGGCCTTTGGTTAGCAGTCTGGATCGTCATTTATGCGGGCATTCCGGGGAAACTGTATTTGCGGTTGCTGTCGCTACCGTTGATGTTTTTGCTGACAAGTTTGCCTGCTTTGGCGTTGGGTGCGGTTGCGGGCGATCGTATCCCCGCAATTGAATGGGATATTTGGCAAGGTTGGGGCATTAGCATCGGCACTTTTTATCTGTATGTAAGTCGCACTGGAATATACCAAGTGAGCTTGCTATTTGTTCGCGCCTTCGCATCGACAAGTTGTATGTATTTCATTCTCTTGACGGTTCCATTTACCGAAATCTTGCAGATTCTCAGACAATTACGCTGTCCAGAGTTAGTCACAGAACTGCTATTACTAATGTATCGGTTTATTTTTAGCTTATTGGCGATCGCGGATGAACTTTGGATAGCCCAAAACTCGCGCTGTGGCTACCGCACTTGGAAGCGGGGAATGCACAGTTTAAGCATTTTAATCGGGCAATTGCTTCAGCGAACTTTGGAAAACTACCGTCAAGTTTCGTTGAGTTTAGCGTCGCGCGGCTTTAATGGAGAACTGCGAGTTTGGAATTCTTACCCTTACAAACCTTCGCGAAGATATACATTTGAAGCTTTGTTTGGTTGCACGGTTTTAACTTTGTTAAGTGTGGTATTTCAACGCTAAATTTATGGTTATTTCTGGACGAATGGGGGCAAGAAACTGGGCTTTTTACCGAATCTACGAGCTATAACGTGTCTTTTCGTAAAAAACCCGGTTTCTTTGGTCGGAGTGGGTAAGTCCTGCATTATATTCACGATTAGTGGCGGTGGCGGTGGTTAATATCAACGAGACTTACGCATCACAAGCAAAGAAACCGGGTTTTTACTGAATCTGCGGGTTGTAACCAAGTATTCTCGCCAAAAACCCGGTTTCTGAGCACCCGCGCGTCCTGGACTATTGTTGATAATTTTCGTATTCTCGTTAGTTTAGCGGGCCGGATTTGAAGAAGGGCGATCGCACTTCCTGCAACAGTTATTACAAATATGACTTTTATGAACTTAATTAATGAATTATATGAATTGACGTGAACAGTAATTAAATGAATAATTACAGTATCAAAATACCGAGAAAAAGTATGTATCAAGATACTAACAAAAGAAACAGCCCGCCGCCCATTGTTTTTATTATTGCCATCGGCTTAATTGGGTTTGGCGCCTACAAGTTCCTTCCCGGTTTATTGAAAGCCAAAACTGCAAATACACCTACATCTACATCTACATCGGCAACGCTCGCACCCGGAGCGATCGCCAATCGTATCAGTTTAGGAAATCAAATATTGGTAGCCTCCCAAACAACAGCAGCAAAACAAGCAGGAGTTCAAGCTTTTGCTGAGGGAAATTACCAAGCTGCCGCCGCATCTTTTGAGAAATCGCTGCAACAAAATCGCAACGACCCGGAAACCATTATCTATTTGAATAATGCCCGATCCAGCAATGGTTCTTCCTTGAAAATTGCTGTCAGCGTCCCGATTAGTAGTAACCCCAATGTCGCCCAAGAAATCCTCCGAGGTGTCGCCCAAGCTCAGGATGAAGTCAATAATAGCGGTCGCATAAATGGGGCAAAACTGCAAGTAGAAATTGTCAACGATGACAACAGTCAAGAGGTTGTCAGAGAAGTTGCAAGGACATTGACAAAAGATCCGAGTATACTAGGAGTAATTGGACACAACGCTAGCAATGCGTCTCTCGAAGCAGCTCCGATCTATCAGCAAGAAAAACTGGTAATGGTGACACCGACTAGCTTTGCCAATAATCTATCAGGATTTGGCAGCTACATATTTCGGACAGTACCCAATATTAGCGTAATGGCTGCTCCTTTAGCAGAATATGCAGTGAAAACAGCAGGTAAAACTAATATTGCCGTTTGTTATGACTCCCAAGCACCGGATAACATATCATTTAAAGATGAATTTGTGGCATCTCTTACTGCTGCTGGCGGCAAATTAGTGCCTACTGTTTGCGACTTTTCCTTACCCTCTTTTAATGCGGAAAATGCCCTGGCCGATGCTGTCAGCAAAGGTGCACAAGGATTGATGGTAGCACCCCACATCGATCGCATTGACCGTGCGATTTCTCTGGCTCGCAGCAATCGAGGCAAATTGCCACTCTACGGCAGCACTACGCTCTACACCTTTCAAACTTTAAAAGACGGACAAAAAGACGTTGACGGGCTTGTTTTGCCCGTTCCCTGGCATCCTGACACTAATCCCGGTAGCCGTTTCCCAGAAAATGCCCGCCAGCGTTGGGGAGGCATTGTGAATTGGCGAACAGCAACGAGTTTTGACGCGACTCAAGCTGTCATCGCTGGCTTGCGGCAAAGCAATACGCGGGAAGGATTGCAACAAGCACTCAGAAATGCGAGTTTTTCGACAGCAGGATCGAGCGAGGATGTGAAGTTTTTGCCCACAGGCGATCGGGCTGGTAAGCCGATTTTAGTGCAAGTTAAACAAGGAGGAAGCACTGGCTATAACTTTGTCCCGCTGCGGTAACTTTGTTAAGTGCGATCGCACGGGCGGGCTCTTCGGCCCAACCCCTACTCCCCACAAGAAAATTCAATCTTTGTGGAACAGGCCGGAAAGCCTGTTCTTGATGCCAAACTCACGCCCCACCAGAAAATTCCCTCTTTGTGGAACAGGCATCTTGCCTGTTTCTTAGCATGATTAAATTCTCCTTTTCTGTTGAATTAGCCAAATTTTTAAGATAAAATAAAATGAGTAGATTAAAGGAGAGCGTTGTGTATGATCGCGCAAGTTGAAACCAAAACCTACACCGCTGAGGAATATCTAGAATTAGAAATCAATTCTCAGGATCGGCATGAATTTATTAATGGGGAGATTGTTCTGATGGCTGGCGGCACACCGGATCACAATGAAATTACCACTAATTTAGTTGTTGCGCTGAAACTGGCGTTAAAAGGGAAACCATATCGGACTTTTAGTTCGGATCAGCGGCTATGGGTTTCGCAGCTTAATAATTATACTTACCCGGATGTGATGGTGGTAGCGCGCCCGATCGAGCTGCAATCTGGACGGACGGATACAATTACTAATCCGCTGCTAATTGCTGAGGTGCTGTCTAAAGGTACCAAAGCTTATGACCGCGATGAAAAGTTTGCTGCTTATCGCAGTATTCCTAGTTTTCAGGAATATTTATTAATCGACCAATATCGGCTACAGGTCGAGCAATATTCTAAAACAGAAGCGAATAAGTGGATTTTTTCGGAATATAGCTGTATGGGCGATCGGCTCAGTTTAACATCTGTTGCTGTGGAAATTTCGCTGGCCGATTTGTATGAAAATATTGAGTTTGGTGAATAGGCACACGGCTTTTTTTGTCAAATATCCCCAATAGTGGTAATATCCCCGTATATCGATCGGCTCTGATGAAAAACACACATCAGACGTAAGGGGGAAAGTTCGGTGCGAATCCGGCGCTGTCCCGCAACTGTAATGAGATCATTGCATCTCTGAGTCAGGATGCCCGCCGATTTGTTTACAATCATGTTTTTCATCTGCGAGGTATGGATGATGGTGAGTTTATTATTTTTAAAATTATTGGATTGGGGTTTTTTAACCGCAGATATCAGCAGATAAACACAGATGAACGCTGATGTAATTCGCTCTGGGTTCTGAAGCGTATATTATTTTAATGGAAAACAAATGCGAATTGAAGATAGTGTTTGGCAGGGTAGTTTTGGCTACTGGCAAAACTTGTTTATTCACCAGAATATTTTGCCGATCGGACATACTGCTTGGAATGGCTTTTTGCATCAAGGACGAGGCTTGGTTGCTTGCAAAATCAATACTCCCATTAACGGCTATGTGAATTGGAGCGTAGATACTATCAAGTACGATCTGCAATTTATTTCCGACTTGGAGGCAACCGTTTATTTGCAGCAACTAGAAATAGAGGAGAACACTGTTTCAAATCTGCTCCAAATCATTGATAGCTACGAACCCAAGGCAGCAATTATATTTTTGTCGATCGCCAACGGTCAGATTGATATCAATTTGTTGCAAAAGTTGGCAATTTCTCCTGTTGAGTGCTATGAACAGGTATGCAAGCGCTGGGAAGAATTTCAACTCTGCCCGAAATCCTAAAACTTACTAAATTTTCCGAATGCCGCAGCCAAAATCAATCGAAATTTCCAAGGTGACTCGCTACCAAAATGCAGCGCTTAATTACTATTTGGGCTTGACAGATTCGCCCTACCTTCACTACGGCTATTGGGAAACCCTACCTGTGCCCGCTGACGAACTAACGATCGCACGATTGCGCGTCGCTCAGCAAGCTTATACTGTAAAACTGTTGGATGCGATCCCCAAAGGCACTCATACGATACTCGATGTGGGCTGCGGGATTGGCGGAAATGCGGCTTATTTGCTCGATCGAGGTTTTGCAGTGGAAGGGCTCGCACCCGATCCGTTCCAACAACAGCGCTTTGTTAAGTGTACGGGTGATCGGGCAATCTTCCACCTCACGAGGTTTGAAGACTTCAAAGCAACCCATTTCTACGATCTTATTCTCTTTAGCGAAAGTAGCCAGTATATGTCGGCTGTTGATATTGCTAACGGTGCCGCCAAAATCCTCAATCCCGGCGGTTATGTTTTGCTGGCTGATATGCTGCGATCTGATGCTAATTATAAAGAGGGAATGTTCTCTAATTGTCATGTTGTTACGGAACTTCATGCAGCATTAAAGCAAGCTGGATTCACTTTAGTAAAAACTGAGGATATTTCCGCCCATATTTTGCCAACAATCGATTTGTATGTCGATACTTTCCGCCGATATGGACTGAATACAATGATCTATGTTGCAGATTTGATTGCGATCACAGTTCCCCCCGTCCACAAATTCCTGCGGTGGATATTTCGTCGCTGGTTCAAGAAGCTGGTGGTTGAAGGATTGGAGGCAAGTCAACTTTTTGAGCAACATCTCTGTTATGAAATGCAACTTTGGCAGTTGTCAAAATCTGATCAAGGCTGACACAAATTTAGCAATTCTAAATCATTTGTGAATTTCTTACTCCCTCCCCTTGATAAGGGGAGGGTTGGGGTGGGGTAAAAAGTTTACGACTCCTTTGTGAATTTCTTACTCCCTCCCCTTGATAAGGGGAGGGTTGGGGTGGGGTAAAAAGTTTACGAGTCCTGCAAGGATTGCTATACAATGAAAATCGGTAATCGGTAATTGGTAATCATTCATCGGTAATCGGTAATTGGAGGCATAGCCTCCGGGTATTTATTCCCAGGCTCTGCCTGGGAACAAGGCTAGAAAAAAGAAAAAATAACGAATATGTCTGAATGGATTCTCGAATTCGCTGGCACTTCCTACTCCTATCCCTGCGGTTCGCGAGTGGCAATTCAGGGTTTAAATCTCAAAGTTCCCGCTGGGAAACGGTGCGGGCTGATCGGTCAAAATGGCTGTGGCAAAACTACATTTTTTCTGTTAGCAAATGGCTTATATCAACCGCAACAGGGAATCATTAGCTGGCAAGGTGAACCCTTTCGCTACGATCGCAAATCTTTGATGCAACTGCGCCAACAAATCGGACTCGTCTTTCAAAATCCCGAACATCAATTAGTAGCTTCGACGGTAGAAGAAGATATTTCCTATGGATTGTACAATTTAGGCTTGACAGAATCCGAAATTGCTCAACAGGTGCAGCAGGCGATCGACCAATTCGATCTAAGCGAACTCGCCCGCGAACCAATTCACAATCTCAGTTTGGGCCAGAAAAAGCGGGTTTCCATCGCCGATATCATGGTTCTGGAGCCGAAACTGCTGCTGTTAGATGAACCTACCGCCTATCTCGATCCGCGTCACACCCGACAACTGATCGGTTTACTTCAACAAATTCACAGCGCTGGAACCACAATCCTTTTAGCAAGTCACGACCTCGATTTCATCTACCGCTGGGCTGATTGGGTGTTTGTCATGGATCGAGGAAAATTGATTTTAGAAGGAACACCGGAAACCGTTTTTGCTCAGCGGGATGTGTTGGAACAATTGCAGCTTGGCGTACCGCTGGCGATCGAGCTGATGGAGCAAATAAGGGCGATGTTTCCCACAGACGATCGCTCAAAAATCCCCGCTTTCGAGCAATGGCAACAACAAATTTTACAAGCACGTCGGCTGCTTTAACGGAACTTAGGAATAAGAATTAAATAACTTAGAATTTTGATGGTTCTTGTGGGATGGGCGTCCCGCCCGTCCAGAAAGGGCGGGCTAAGAGTTCCCAACCCCTACTCCCCACTTTCAAGAGTGTAAATTATTTAATTCGCGATCCTTAGATAATTGATAATTCGCTTTGCTGATTCACCGTAGGAATTACCTTGTGGCTTAATGTTACAAAACTCACCATACTTGGCTTATAGCAATTGCGAAATCGTGAATTCATATCTCTATCCAGCAATTCCCCCCGTGGGGGGAAGTTCAGATTACACATTACCAATTATCAAAAATTGATTGAGGAAAAAGGCGATCGCCCCACTGCCGATGGGCACAGTCAGATTGTCAATTCCCAGCTTGGAAACCGATTCCAAAATAGCAGCAACTAAAGCTACAACAGCAGACACAGCCCAAGTTTGCCAAATATTGCCTTGAACCGCCAGCAAAATCAAACTGCTAACAGCAAAACTCACCAAATACATAGTTGCAGAACCTTCCCAACTCTTCTGCATTCCCCCAACTCGATAAATATGTTTGCCGTATTTTTGGCCGATGACAGCAGCCAATCCGTCGCCCCAAGTCATCACTAAAATGCCCAAAGCAGCGTATTCCTGATGTTGCAGCGGCCAAAACCAAGCCACGAGAACGCTGATACTAACAGCATAGAAAAAAGTCCCCCAACTCTTCCGGTTGATACTGTTAAGACTGGGCAAAATCGGAACTTGGTAAGAAATTAGGGCGATCGCACCTGCTAAAACCCCCGCCGAAATCCCCACCCAACCGGGTATTTCCAGCCACCAAGCCAGCAAAATCACATTTCCAGTACCGATGTGAACAACCTTCCGCGATACCTCAGCATCGACAGAACAAAAGCGATTTAACCCTTCAGCTACCAGTAAAATCAAACCCAACCAGACTCCCACGAGGGAAATTTGCAGCCACACAGTCGGAACTTCAGAAAATATAGACACGATATTTAGGCAAAACTTAGATCGGGCACTGTTTACTACTTTACAGGACTTACGCATAACCTAATTATGTAGGGTGCGGTGTGGATGGACTCTTACACCTATAATTCGCGCGTTCAACCACTTTTTACCTAAGTCCTGATTCATAAGTAAGTAGGTCGGTATAAAAAAACCAAGGTAAGTAAAGAAATGTTAACAACCAGGATAGGAACTGAATTTAAAGCGATTAGTTGTATAATTTCCTCGTTGTCCTCTCGCTTCAATTCCATCCATTACTGCGTAGGCAATATCTAGTTCATCTTCAAACATTTGTCCGACCAGTTCATGATTTTTAAGTTGCTGCCATTCCAGTTCAATCTTGTTCATTTCCGAACAGTATTTAGGTAAAAAGAAAATATACAATCCCTGGCTTTCCCACTGAGACCATTTTTGTTGGACATCCAGGGATTTGTGTATGGGACCATTATCTTGAATTATCACTCTGATCCGTCCAGTTGATTTCATTTCATGCCTCAGCTTGTTTTGCTTCATTTTCCATAATAGTGATATATGATTTGCTGCTAAAACTCCCAACAGCCAACCCATACGCGAAACTGACACACGGCTGTAGCAAGCCTAAAATACTAAGTCTTCGCCCCCTTCGTTTCGTTTGCTCTAGCCGTTTTTGCGCTCCAATTGGGTAATAGGTATATCCAGTGGGACTCCACAAGCAAAAACCTGATTCATCCAGATATTTCAGATCGATTTCTCCCGCCGCCGCTGCCAACTCTAACATATCTTGATCTGCCTGTTTAATCGAGCGTTGTAATGGGTCTTGCTTGTCTTTATGGCTTGGTCGGGTTCGTTTCCAAATAATCTTTTTTTTTTGAGGATGCGTCTTAATCTGTCAGGGCTTAATTTGACCCCGCGTTCCTGTTCTAATTTTTGAGCAAGTTGACGACTATTATATCTGCGTGGTTCATTGAGGAGACATTCTTCTAGATGAACAATGTCTGATTCTTTCCATTTGGCTTTGACCCCTCTGCCTTTGGTTGACCATAATCCTCCCAAACCCATTTTCACCCACCGATGAATTACTTCTCTAATTGTTTCCTCTCTACAATTAAAATGAGCTGCTATCTCCTCTACATAACATCCCTGGGAGTTCAATCTAATAATTTGTGCTCGATCTTTTACTTTTTGAGGTACTGTTGTTGCTGTCCTCAATTCAAATAGTGTTCGGTCTTCTTCTTGATTGAGAAATACTCTTAAACGTGCGCCCATATTTGTTGATTTTGTAAATCAAATCTTGAGTGTTTACTTATCTTAACATGATTTGGTTTTTTTACGCCTACCTACTTATGTCATTGCGACCGAAGGGAAGCAATCGCTTCCATTGATGACAGCTTGGCATTTTGGACGTGGGGCGATCGTAGTTTAGGGAGAAAAAATGTGCGATCGCCTGTTATAATTTGCAGCATCACAAACTTAAAGTTCCAATAAACTTTATTGCTATGCAGTATGTCTTAATTATTCATGAAGTAGAAAATTATGAAGCTTGGAAACAGGTATTCGATAATGCTGGAAGCATCCGAAAAGAAGCTGGAGAGCGCTCCTATCAAGTCTTGAAGTATGACAATGAACCAAACAAAATAGTTCATTTCTCCGCGTGGACATCAATCGCAGATGCTAGGGCGTTTTTTGAGTCGCCTAGACTGGTTAAAATTAGAGAAGAAGCGGGAGTTAAAGCTCCTGAGTTTATCTATCTAGACCAATTAGAGTCAGGAGTATTGTAAAAGTAATCAGACTTGGCGGTTGAAACGGCCGGTTATTCTGTGGAAATCCTACGCCTTCACAACTCCCGTTTCAACAACTCCCGCACCAACTCAAACGCTTTTGGACGCAACTCGACGGGCAGCAACGACAATCCCAAACCAGCCCACATTTTCGCCGCAGAAACAGACTTTCCAGCCCGGACCATCAGGCGCCCTTTTGCAGTTTCACCAACCTCAATCAGCCGCAAACCTAGCGCTAATTGAGTTTCGGCAATCCTTTTGAGCCTGACTGTTTCCAACTTCTCGGAATCAAATTCGTAGCCGATCAAATAGCGCAATTTATCGCTTAAATACGGAATTGCCCGATCGACTCCTTGCTGTCCTGCATGAACTCGATACTCCATCAACAGCTCCGGCAAGTAATAGCACTTTTTGCCCGCAATCGCAAGTCTCACAAACAAATCGTTATCTTCGCAATTTTGCAAATTCGGCCGCAGAAATCCCACTTCTTCCAGGGCGCGGCGCCGAAACAAAGTCGCCCCTATTTGCAAACTTTGTCTGAGAAAAACAGCAGATAGCAAATCCTCAATAATTCCAGCCGACAACTCGGTGCGGCCCCACTGCTGCGAATTGAGTTTCGTCTGGTTTTCATCTATATAATTGTTAATGTCGATCACCCAGTGATCTGTACTGACAAAATCGATGCTGGGGTCTTTATCTAAAATAGCAGATGTCCGCTCTAGAAATTGCGGGCTCAGGCGATCGTCATCGTCAAACTTGATAAAATATTCGCCCCTTGCTGCCGCAAAGCCCGATCGCATATTATTACTCTTGCCGATATTCTGCGGGTGGCGAATGTAGCGAATCCCGCGATCGACAAATTCCGACATCAACAGAGGAGTGCTGTCAGTAGAACCATCATCACAGATAATTAATTCAAAATCTGTATAAGTTTGATCTAGCACGCTGGCGATCGCACAAGCCAGCAGATGCACTCGATTGTAAGTAGGAATGCAAACGCTAATTTTCGGCACTAACTTAGACAATTTGAGATTTGAGATTTGAGATTACGAAAAAAATCTGAAACCATAGATTTTCTTTCTTCTTCCTTCTTCCTTCTTCCTTCTATCCTTTACATCCGTTACATCCGTTACATAATCCGTTGCCGAACTTCCTTCTTCCTTCACTCCACAGTTGATTTTAACTCAAACGAGCCGTACATTCGAGAATTAACTTTTGATTCACCAAAGCAAAAGGTTGAATTTCCAAAGCGCGACGAAAAGCTTGAATAGCATTTAGGTATTCTCCCAAGGCAGCGTAGCACAAACCCAGACCGTGCAACGCCCCAAAATGCACCGGGTTCAGTTTGAGGACGATTTGGCAGTCCTCGATCGACTTTTTATAATTTCCTTGGGTATAGTGAAGTACGGCGCGTCGGTTCCAAGCTTCCGCAAAATCCGGCGCTTCCGCAATCAATTTCGTCAGCAAATCCAAAGCGTGGCGAACATCGCCTGCATCCAGCGAAACTTGCGCTCGCCTGAGAATTTGCATCCCATAGTCACCCTTCTGGTTAAACCAAGTGCGCCAGAGTTCTGCAGTTGCCCGATCCCGCACGATTTCGTCGGACTTTTTCAAGTCTTCGAGCAGCGCCTTAACAGATAATTCGTCCATAGGTGCGAAGATTGTTAAAAAGATTTAATCAATCAATTTTATCGCGCAAGCGGCAACTTTATTTATTCCACATCCCATGAAGATTTTGATGCTTTCCTCGACTTTTCCTTATCCGCCAAGTCGCGGAGGAACTCAGGTAAGGACGTTTAATTTATTGCAATACTTGAGCCGGCGCCATGATGTAATTCTCGGCACAGTACGATCGTCCGATGTCACCGATGCACAAATCGACACATTGCGCCAGCAAGTCACAGAATTAGCAGTTTTTCCCCATCCGCAGACACCCCCCCAACCCCCCCTTGCTAAGGGGGGGCTAAGACTCCACCAGGAGACTGAGGAAGGATTTTTACCTCCCCCCCTTAACAAGGGGGGGACTGAGGGGGGGTTCTCTGAAATAATAGGAAAATTCCACAGATTCAGTCGATTTTTGTTGTCCGGCACACCTCCGAACGTACTCTCAAGCTACTCCCAAGCAATGCAGAATTGGGCAGACGAATTGGTAACAGCAGACAAATGCGATACTGTCACCTGCGAACACAGCGTTAACGAGATTTACGTGCGTCCAGAATGGCGGCAAAAACTGCTGACAGTGGCAAACATTCACAGTTCTGTTTGGGGAACTTGCAGGGAAATGTTAGCAACCGGCACCTCGGAAAAACCCCTGCGCGATCGACTAAATTTACCCCTACTCGCCCGCTACGAAAAACGCTACTGTTCCAAATTCTCCCGCATTGTCGCGACAACATCCACCGACAGAGAGCAACTCCTAGAATTGCTGTCGCCTCCGGTTCGAGTGCCAGGAAAACAAGATTTTTTTGTACCTCCCATAGATGTAATTCCTAACGGCGTGGATTTAACTCAATTTCCGTACCGGTCGATCGATCCGGGAGGACACACCTTAATTTTTGCAGGCGCAATGAACAATTTGCCGAATATTGACGCGGCGCGGTTTCTGAGTTTGCAAATACTGCCACCTTTGCAGCAGCGGTATCCCGATGCTACCCTCACCTTAGTAGGGGCTTCGCCAGTCCCGGAAGTGCTCGCCTTGGGGGAACTTCCCGGAATTCAAGTAGTAGGCCGGGTGCAAAGGGTGGCAGAATATTTGCATCAAGCTGCTGTTTGTGTGGTGCCGATGCGGATTGGTTTTGGGATTAAAAATAAAACTTTGGAGGCGATGGCTGCGGGAACTCCCGTGGTTGCTAGCGATCGAGGTTTGGAGGGTTTAGCCGTCGATGGCGGCCCACAACTGATCAGGGCCTTGCGGGCGAACAAAGTTCAGGAGTATGTTGAGGCGATCGCCAGTGTGTTTGAAAATCAGCAGCTAAGACAGGAGCTCTCTGTCAGGGCTCGATCGCTCGTTGAAAGCCAATACACTTGGGATATCATAGGTCGGCAGTACGATCGGCTATTGCAATTTTAAACTCTAAATTCTAAAATCTAAATTCTAAAATGGCATGATGGAACACAAAATTAACCCCTCAAAAAATCGAGCCAAACCCCCAGAAAATCCCAAAGTTGCTCCTCCTCCGACAAGACGGCGGCGCCAAACCCGACGCCCCAAAAATCTTCAAGAGTCCCAGCGTCCAATACCTACTCCCCGAACTCGCGCCAGATATCCCTGGAAAAGACTGATAGCTAATTTGACAGCCCTCAGCATCTTGGGTGGCTGTGCAGCTTTAATGGGAGGCGGCGCTTGGCTGAGTTATCAGCTCATCGTCGATCCCAATGGCAACAAGTTGATCTCTCAATTTGTGCCGGAATGGTCGCGCCTGCCTACAGGTAGCAGAGATTCGATCCAAACTCTCGATCAAATCAAAGCCAGCATCCGCAAATTGGGATTCGTAACCGGAGAACCCCTGTCGCTTCCCGTCGATCAATCCCGCGATAATTCTATTTCCGATTTGCTATTGCCGGTGATGGTAGAAAGAACTGTTAAAGCTTCTACTGTTTGCAAAAATCCTTGCCGTCAAATTGTCGAACTTCGGGTGTACAAGCGGGTGCAGCTTCCCGATCGCAGTTCCGATAAAGAGCAGTATTTTCAGTTAGCAAGTTCTGTGAATCTAGAAGGCCCTGCGGAATCTTTTGTCATTGCTTCTTTAGCTGACTCTACATCTGACAATCAAGCCTCGAATCAGTCGTTACCCCTAACAGAACTGCGCCGCTTTGACGGAAAGCCCCCAGCATCGGGCATTTGGTTTAATGTCAGCGGTCAACTAAAGCGGGGCGACAGGAAAATTCCCTACGGACAAGTCGTTCGCTACAACCCCAGCCAAAACCATTTAATGCCGCTGTTGGAGTGGGCGAGTGCGGCGGGACAAGCGCCGAATTGGCAGCAAATTGTTAAGGGCGAAAACCCCCAGTTGGCGATCGACCAAACAGTTGGTTTAGAGCCGCAATTTACCCTTTATCAAATTGGCCCGCGCAAATTTTTGCCGAACCCCGTTCAGTTAACGGCGATTTCTTTAGAAGAAATTGCTTTCAATGACGAGACTTACAAAAATGGGCTGCGACTGGCGAAAAGCGGGCTGTGGTCTCCAGCATTAAATGTCATGCGTGTGGCGAAGGGGAAAGCTGGCAAAAATTGGCCCGCTGTCGCGCAAGCTCAGCTAGAAACGATCGAATTTCACGCTAAGATTACTCGGGCTCAGGCGATCGCATCTTGGGCCAGTCCCGGTCAACAAGTTCTCGCAGAATTGATCGACGGCCGCTGGGCCGAAGCTTTGCAAGTATTTGAAGCAGATCCGAGCAACAGTAACGAAATAGCCACAACCCTCAAAAATGACGGCGGGCGGATCTGGAACCGCATAGACGCCGCCTTGAGAGTGAATGCCGCTGACGCCGATGTCAAGGCTTGGGGCGCGCTGATTGTAGCTTCTCAAGACGGAACTCGCGAGGCGATGAATTGGCTCGACCAGCAATCAGATACTGACAGCGAAACCAGAAGTCGAATTCGGAATTTGGTCAACAAACTTGAGGAAGCAGTTTCTCAGGCTGAAAATCTAGAAGACCACAAAAGTCAAATTATGGGTTCTGCTACTTTAATTAACAGTGTCAATCCCGCTGAGTGGCTGGAACCAGAACCGAACAATGAGTTAAAATTGGCGGGAGAACAAGTTTGGTATCAGGTGCAGGTAGCGAGTTTTTACGACGGTAGCCGCTGGGTTAATTCGCCCTTTTCTGATGTAGAAGTGAGCTCTTTTCCTGCTACTCAAGTCAAGTGGCTCTGGGGGCGGCTGGGATTACAGGCTGACCCCAAGATTAAGATTGAGGTAGCGATGGCTAACGGTCAACAAAGAGTTGCTGTAGGAACGGTGAAAGCAGTGCAGATTCAAGATGGAAGTCTGCGCTTGCTGGCGGCGGTTGACAAGCGATCGTAATCTGGCAGAAAGCATTCGGCAGATAGAACAGTCCCGGAGGCACTCTTGATATTATGTCCGGTCGATTACCCATAATACGGTAGGGGCGGGTTCACGAAAAATATCTGCCAATAAATGACAATCTCAAAAACCCGCCCTTTTAATCGCGGTCACTGGATCAGACATGATATGACACAAAGAAACCGGGTTTTTTTACCATTTCTGCCGATTGCAACAGAAGTATTTTCGTAAAAAAACCCGGCTTCCTTCCACCTGTACGTCCAAAACTCGGAAAAAGGAAAATTCTTTCTCTTGCCCCTCCCGTAACTCGGACAACAATGCAGACAAAAATTTTGTTAATTTAATTAATTAACACAAGTTGCACACAAAAAACCCAGAGCTCTCAAATCGCGCCCTTTTTAGAGAGTGCTGCAATCATCTGCCGTTTGACTGCTTTAGCCCAAAGCTCAAACTCCAAACTGTTGATATTCTGAATTTTCACTTCCTCAACAGGCTGAGTTGGGGCTTCCTTCTGTGCTGTAGTCTCCATTGTTTTTTCCCTCGTCAAGAAAATGTTAGTAGTCGATCGCAAACGGTTAGCATCATACATCTATTTTAATAACTAATTCTGGCAAGAAATTACACTAAAGGCATAGAATTTAACCAGAAAATGCAGTAAATACATCTAGATTATGCAATTTACGAATTTAATGTAATAAAACCCTACAACCATTGTTATATATAGGCTTTCCCTGACATTAAAATTTTACAATTTACATTGTATGGCACTATCAAACCAATGCTTATGTTAGTAAACTTATTTTTAAATGAATGTATTGGCATATACAGCAGAAAATAATTTTATTGAATTCACAGAGTGCCGTAAAGCCGATCGCCCGCATCTCCCAATCCCGGTACAATATAGCCATGCTCGTCCAAACACTCATCAACTGCCGCCGTATAAATCTGCACGTCAGGGTGTTGTTCGTGAAAGTGCCCCACTCCCTCCGGTGCCGCCAGCAAGCACAAAAATTTAATAGACTTCGGATTAACTTCTTTCAGCCTATCCACTGCCGCCACTGCTGAATTACCAGTAGCCAGCATCGGATCGACAATTAAAACATCTCGCTGTTCGATATCTTGGGGAACTTTGAAATAATATTCGATCACCATCCGAGTTGTCGGATCGCGGTACAAACCAATATGTCCTACCCTTGCGGACGGAATCAGTTCTAAAATACTATCTAACAATCCCTGACCGGCACGCATAATCGAAATAATAACAATTTTCTTTTCTGCAGCCAGCACCGGTGCATTCATTTTTGCGATCGGCGTTTCTATTAGTTCGTATTTTAGCGGCAAATCTCGCGTCACTTCATAGGCTAGCAGCATCCCAATCTCTTTCAGCAGTTGGCGAAATTTCGCCGTGCTCGTTTGAGTTTGTCGCATGAGAGTTAACTTATGCTGTATCAAAGGATGGTCGATGACAGTAACTTTAGCACTCATTTTTTTGAATAATTAATTGGCTTTATTCTAACTTATCAGTCATCCAGGCATTCTTGACGAAAAAAAAAACGGTTTAGGCGGCCCCTGCGTCCTGGACTACTTATATTAAACCCTATTGAAAACACGAATATCGCGCTAATAAAATTCGATCCGACAATTGCCTTTCATCCGCCCAGCGCGACACTAAGTATGCGAGGTTTGAAAATACACAAATATGTCATTATCTCGTTTCCTCTTCCTAAGAACGCAGATCCGGGCGTAAAAGCCTCCCGACTGGTCTAGCTCGCTGTCTCGTGCTCCGTCCAAGCCCATTAACACAGATCCGGAGTTTCGCACCGAAATCTTCCGGAACTTTCACGAAGAGACACGAATCTTAGAAAGTATCAGCAGAAAACCTATTTTCCCGGTTAACTCACTAATCGAAAAAACTGAAGAGGAACTGCACATGAGGTCATAAGCTTGGCTTGACTGGCTTTTCATCTTTCCACATGAAGGCGGTCAGATCCAAGTTTAAAACACATTACCTAAATTCAGTTCCAATTTTTTAGGGTGCTCCTAACACACAACTTAACTTATTAAGAAGAACATCCATGAAGTTTGTAAAACTATTGCTAGCTACGGCATTAATGACTGCTTCTATCGGCCCCGCCTTGGCTAATCCTGCCGTTCAAATTTTAGGTGCAAGCTATGGGGGTAGCGGTTGCCCAGATCGCTCCGCCAGCGTCAGCGTCAGCCCCGACGGTCAAGAACTGACCATCCTATTTGACAAGTTTGCAGCCCTGGGAAATGTCTCAGCAGAAAGCCGAAAAAGCTGCAATCTGAGCATTCCCATCAAAGTACCTCAAGGCTACCAAATTTCTATCTACGATGCTGATTACCGCGGCTACGTGGCTCCCAAAACCACAGGCAACCTGCGGGCAGAATACTTTTTCGCTGGAGCCCGCGGCCCAGTTTTTAATCGAAATCTCAGCGGCGAAACTAACTACAATGTTCGAGATAGCTTAGCCACTGTAGCTAATGTTTGGTCTCGCTGCGGCGACAGTGTAAATATGAGAGTAAATGCTGCAATGACAGCCCGTGGTGCTGGCATGGCCACCGTTGACTCTTTCGATTTGGCTCATCGCGGTTTAGTTTATCACGTCAAATATCGCACTTGTCGCTAAGCAGCTTGTTGGGAGTGTAGTGTGAGGTATAGTTTTCAGGTTGGAATTTTGATTTTTAAGTTTTAAGTTGGAAGAGGGAATAATTTTCCCTCTTCCTTCTTGCTTCTTCCCTCTTCCTTCTTCCTGACATCCGTTACATCTGATATCTTGCACCATTGTCAGCAACAGGCAAGATGCCTGTTCCACAAGAAAATTTATATTTTGTGGAACAGGCATCTTGCCTGTT